>NZ_LBMX01000082.1:0-311043 GCF_001010885.1 Clostridium sp. C8
ACTAAAATACGGCATGAGTCCTATTCAATATAAGTCTCATGCTGCATAAAGAGTCTTTTTTCTATTGTCTACTTGACAGGGTCAAGTTTAAACGGGAGTTTTTTTAATTAATTTTATTTTATATTGTTATTTTTTCATTAAACTATAAATTAATAGTTCAATAATATATGTGCTCATTATAACTTATATAAAATAATATGATATTATATCAAAAGGGAGTGATTATATGAATAATTTAAGTAATAGAACTAAAGGAATTTTATTTTTAATTTTTTCAGCCTTTGGTTTTGCAGTAATGTCTGCATTTGTAAAATTAGCAGGTGATTTACCATCATTTCAAAAGACTTTTTTTAGAAATTTAGTATCTTGCATAATAGCCTTATTTTTTATTGTAAAAAATAAAGAAAGCTTTTTTGGTAAAAGAGAAAATCAGAAGATGTTAATATTAAGATCAGCTTTAGGAACAATTGGAATAGTATTAAATTTCTATTCAATAGATAAATTGGTGTTATCAGACGCAAATATGTTAAATAAATTAAGTCCATTTTTTGTAATTATTTTTTCTGCTTTATTTTTAAGTGAAAAAATTAATTTTAAACAATTCTTAGCAATTATTGTAGCATTTATTGGAACATTATTTATAATAAAACCTAGTTTTAATTTAGACATGATTCCTGCTATTATGGGAGTATTGGGTGCAGTTTTTGCAGCCGGGGCATATACTTGCCTTAGGTTCCTTGGAGGAAAAGAAAATCATTATACAATAGTATTTTACTTTTCATTATTTTCTTTAATAGTAATCTTTCCATTTATGATGTCAGTATATGTACCTATGAATAGTGAACAATTATTTTACTTATTAATGGCAGGAGTATTTGCTAGTATAGGACAATTTGGAATAACAATTGCATATAAGTATGCACCAGCAAAAGAAATATCTATTTTTGATTATTCCAATATTTTATTTTCTGCTATTATCAGCTTCATAATATTTAGGGTATTGCCAGATTTACTAAGTTTTATTGGATATTTTATTATTTTTGCTTCATCTTATTATATGTTTATTTATAATAAGAAGTTAGATAAAGTTGAAAAAAGTAATTAAGATAATTATTTTTTTATTTATATATTTAACTATAAATTAAATATATAAATAAAGCCTCTCATACAGAGAGGCTTTATTTTATCCTAATATTTTTTTTACCATAGGATTAATTTTTGATTTATCAAATTTACCATTTACCTTTGGCATAATTTCTTTCATTATCTTTCCCATATCAGATGAAGCATAATTACCATTTGTAATTATTTCTCTAAGCATAGTTTCAACTTCTTCATCTGCAAGTTGTGCAGGTAGATAAGGAGTTAATAAGTTAATAGCAAAATTTCCTTCATTAATTTTATCATTATCATTTAATTGTATAGCATATTGAAGAGCTTCTTTAAGCTGTTTAATTTGTTTTTCTATAATTCTCAAAACATCTTCATCTGAAATATCTTTTCTTTCATTAACTTCAAATGCTTTTATTTCTGAATTAACTAATCTTAAAACACTAACAGTTGCTTTATCTCTAGCTTTCATAGCAGCTATTTCGTTTTTCTTTAATTCCTCTTTTAACATATTACTTTCACCTCACTAGAATATTCTTAATAAACAATGTCGTTTATCTCTGTTAAAATTATATACTTTAAGGAATATTATTGCAAGAAAACTAATAATAAGTAAAATTCTAATTTAAAAATAAAGTTTTACCAATTGCTATACATTTAGAATTAGAACCATGACCTAACTCATTTGTTTTGGCTATAGGAAGATCAGGATTATTTATTTTTCTTAAAAGTAGATTTATAACTTCTTCTTCAGAAAAGTCCTTTTCTAATTCTGTAAATGAACCTAGTAAAATCCCATTAATATTAGTAAAGGCTCCAATTTGCTTATATTGTGTTAGAAATGTAGAAATTTTATTAATATCTCCACTTAAAGCTTCAAGAAAAAGTATTTTACCATTGAAACTTGGAATAAATTTTGTTCCAGCTAATTTTAAAAAACATCTAATATTTCCTCCAACTACTTCTCCCATCATGGACTTTCCTTGAAGCCATTTGTAAGAAAAATTGAATAAATCATTAGTTCCTTCTAAAACACTATTTTTGAAATTTATAATTTGATTCTCAGAGTCTTCTCTTATAAGATTTCTTAATTGGTAATTATAATTGATAGTATTTGATTTTGTTAGTAAAGCATTTAAGATTACACTTAAGTCGCTATATCCAAAAAAAGGTTTATTGCATGTAGAGATAAATTCATAATCTAAAAAGTCAAGAATTTCATTACATAAATCACCACCTGACAAATCGAATATGGCATTTATAGTATTATCTTTATAAAAATTCATAAGCTCTTTAGCTCTTATTTCATAAGAATAAGAGTTATTATTTTCATCTTTATATAATGAATTTGATAAAACTACATTTAAATTTAAAGAATTTAATATATTAATTAATTCATTTATTTTAGTCGTAGTATTTTTATCTAGACCATTTGAACAAGCAATTAATGCAATTGTATCATTTATCTTTAATATACTTTTCATAAAAACCTCCATAATAATTAGTATTAAATTAAAGTATAAAAAATATAATATAAAAAATCAAATATATGTATAATTAAAATTCTAAAATATAAATAGTTTATTTTACTTGATAACTATTATTACTTATGTTATCATAAATATATATTAATAATGAAAAATTTTCCTATAGATAAGTATAAAAATTTATATATCCTTTAAGAATAATAATATTATAAATTGAATAATTTTATAATATATAAGTTTATAAATGGAGGATATATGAAATATAGACTTTATGTAAATGGGAAATGTAAAAACTATAGAAGTTTTCAAAGTAATATTGGAATAGGAGGAGTAATCTTAAACGATTATGGAGATGAAACATCATTTTCAAGAAATGTAGGTACTGGGACTTGTTGTGAAGCTCAAATTTATGCTATTTTACATGGAATAGATATTATTTCAAAATCAAAAGATGCTGAAAGTGTAACTGTATATATATCTAATTTAATGTTAGTAGATTATTTAAATGAAAAGCATATTGATATTAGTGCTAGTACTGAAATATTAGTAGACAAGCTAAAAATATTTATAAAAAGTTTGAAACTTAATGTTAATTTTGAATACTTTGATGTAAGTGAATACAGCTATGTTCGATCATTAGCTGAGGATGCAATTGAACTTTAAGAAAACTTTGTAAATGTAAACAATATATAGTAAAATATATTAAATTAAATAATTAAGGAGTGAAATTTTATGGTTAAAAAATTACAAGTATATAAATGTGGAGTTTGTGGATCTATGGTAGAAGTATTAAATGAAGCAGGTGGAACATTAGTATGTTGCGGTAAACCAATGACATTATTAAATGAAAACACAGTTGATGCAGCTGTAGAAAAACATATTCCTGTGGCAGTAGAAGAAAATGGAGAACTTTTAGTTAAAGTTGGAGAAGTTGCACATCCAATGTTGGACGAGCACTTTATTCAATGGGTAGAAGTTATAACTACTGAAGGTGAAGTTATAAGAAAAGAATTGAAACCAGGTGAAAAGCCAGAAGCTAAATTTAACGTAAGTGGAAATGTTGATAGAGTAAGAGAATACTGTAATTTACATGGATTATGGAGTAATAAATAATAAGAAAAATAAAAAGCTATCTTAGATATACTAGGATAGCTTTTTAGAGTTTCCTTCAGTTTTCAAGTTGATATATGTAAGTTTAAGTTGACTTGGAGTGAAGCGACGGGATAAGCAAACTTACATATATCAACCTTTTTATTTACTTTATTAATCACAAATGATAGAATTTACAGGTAGTAAGAATAAAACGGAGGTAATACAAATGAAAAAGTATTATAATATGACTACCTTCTTAACTATTGGAATTTATAGTATTTTAACAACTTTTTATTTTCCTTATTTAAATCAAGAAATAGGTTTATCGCTGGTAGAAGTTGGACAGGTAGTTTCAATAGGAGCGCTGTTTACAATAATTGCACAACCTTTATTGTCTAATAGGTTTTCAAATTCAAAAAACAAGAACAAATTTATATTAACTTATTTAGCAATAGTTTTTATAGCTATAGTTGGACTTATGTTTATAAATAAGGATTTAGCTATTGTTTTTGCACCTTTCTATGGCTTATTATTAAGTCCAATGGTAGGAGTATTTGAAATATATATAGAAGAATTATCTATAAAAAATGGGTATGAATTTTCAGATATAAGAAAATGGGGATCTATAGGCTTTGGATTTATAGTATTTCTTTCAGGAATTATAATTAACAAATTTGGTTATAAGACATTGCACATTATTGCATTAGCAATTATCTTAGTAATCATGGCAATAATATTCTTTAACTTCAAAGAGACTTTAGATAGAAAAGAACAGAAAAAAAATGCAAAGGTATTAGATTTATTTAGAAATAAAAATCTAATACTGCTTATATTAGTAGTTTTTTTAGGTATGGGCAGCTATATGGGATTGGATTTTGCTTATTCATCATATTTAGTTGATATTGTTGGAGATTTTGATAAAGCAAATAATATATATAGTTATTCAATAAGCTTTAGAGTTGTAATTGAGTTTTTCTCATTTTTAATTATTGCTAAATATTTAAGTAAAGCTAATAGTAAAAGATGTCTTATAATAGCATTATCAATAGCTTGTATTAGATTGCTATTATTCTCAAGTGGTAACCTATTACTTATAGTTTTTGGGGACCAGCTTCATGGTATATTGTATGGATTATATTTAACCTTTATATTTAAATATCTAAGAGAAATATTAGACGAAAGTTTAATTGCAACATCTTTTGCAATTCTTTCTGTACTAAGTACTGGAGGTTCTAATTTTATATATCCATCCATATATAGCTTTATGCAGCAAAAGTTTGGTTATGGCGGAATGTATATATCTGGTGCTATATTAGTATTTATATCAATAATAATATTGGTTATATTCCTTCCAAAGGCTAATAGACAAAATAATATGATTAAAGCTTGAAAATTATGAAAAGAAAAATTGTTTTAAAAGATATAGAAATAGAATACTCTATTATTTTTAAGAATAAGAAAAATATCTCTATAAAAATAGATAATAAAAAGGATATACTTGTGTATTCTCCTGCAGGAATAGCTTATGAGTATTTAGATAAACTAATTATAGAAAAAAGTAAATGGATAATAAAATCTATGGAAAATATTGAAAAAGGTAATTTAGTAGAAGAAGATAGAGTGATTTTATTAGGAAAATACTATGAAACAATAATAAAAAAATCTAATATTAATAGAGTTTTTATAGAAAAGGATAAAGTTATAATTAATACTGTCTCACTAGAAAAAACTTATACAAGAAAATTAATAGTAGACTGGTATAAGAAAATAGCTACAGATATTATTGGAGCGAGGGCTATGGAAGTATCTAATAAGATTTCAATAAAGCCTTCAAAAATTATAATAAAAGATCAAAAAAGCATATGGGGAAGCTGTAATTCCAAAAAAGAAATTAGATTAAATTGGAGATTGGTTTTAATGCCATATGCTGTTATGGAGTATATTATAATTCATGAATTATGTCATATAAAACATATGAATCATTCAAAGGAGTTTTGGAGTTTAGTAAATTATTATTGTAATGATTATAAAAAAAGCAAAATTTGGTTGAAAGAAAATGGAGTTATGCTAATGAATTTAGTATAACTCTTTTTTTACAATAAATTATAAAATTGGTATTTCCTATTTTATAATAACATTATATAATGGTAAGTAATCATCTAATATCATTATTATCCTTTCATGTCATAAAACTGCATGGAGTATAAAAAATAATATTAATTTTTATATTTTAATCCAACCTTTTAATATAAATTCCCTATACTTTATTAAACTTTAGGAATACTAATTATATTAATATAGCTTAGGAGAAAAGATATGAAGAAAATTATTATTTTACTATTCTTAATTATTTCAACATTTTATTCTTGTACCAATAAAATAAGTAATGATGAGAATCGGTTTAAATCAGAAGAAAAACAGCGAGAAATAGAAAATAGCGACGACACTATAATATTTAAGGCTTCTTCAAAGGAAAGAAATATAGATACTAAAGATATAATATCAAAGGTTGAAAGTGACTTAACTCAAAAAGGTGCTTTGGTAAAAATAATAAATAGGCAAGGAGATTCAGTATATATAATGACAACTGAATCAGAAGCTGAGGATATAAGAATTCATAAACTTAATATATCAGAAATTTTAGATATAAATAAATATATAAAAGGTAATAGGAATAATAACTATGAGGAAGTATCAAAATTATTAAGAAAAGGAGAATACTTAATTATTCCAGCCAATATAAAAAATAACTCTATGGAGGAAGCAATTTCATGGATTTCTAGTGATGGAAGAATTAATGTTTATGAAATAAAGGAATTAGATACTTATGAAGAATAAATATTTTTAATAAGGAGGGATGGTATGAAAAGAATATTAAAATATTTATTAAAAGAAAAAAAATCATTAATAATTGGTACAATGTCTATGATATTAATTATATCAATAGACCAAATAACACCTATGTTGCAAAAGGAAATAGTTGATAGCGGTATAATAGAAGGAAAATACTCAATTATATTGCCGATTTTATTTATATTTCTAGCTTTAACGTTAATAAAAGCAATATTAGGCTATTTGAAAGAATATTTATATGACTATATCGGAGCAAAAGTTCATTTTGATTTGAGAACAGAACTATTTTCACATATTCAAAGTTTTGAATTTGAGTATTTTGATAACACAAATACAGGAGAATTGATGTCTAGAATAGGTGAAGATATTGAAAATATATGGCAAACTATAGGTTTTGGACTTAGATTATTTGTTGAAAATATATTATATTTTACATTTAGTACTATTATATTATTTTATTTAAATTGGAAGCTTACATTAATTTGCCTTGTAATTTTAGCTCCTATAGGAGTAATAGCATATAAGCTTGAAAAAAACTTAAATGATGGTTATGAAGAAATAAGTGACAAAACAGCAGAAATAAACACAAGAGCTCAAGAAAATATAGCTGGAGTTAGACTAGTTAAAGCTTTTAGTAGAGAAAAACATGAAATAAAAAGATTTAGAAATCTAAATAAAGACTATTATGATCTTAACATGAAGCAAGCAAAGACTATATCTAAAAGCTTTCCATTTATAGAATTCTTAACTAATATATCTTTAGTAATCATGATAATACTTGGGGGGTATTTTGTATTAATAGATGAAATGTCTCTAGGAACGCTTATCGCCTTTTCAGGGTACATTTGGAATATAATATGGCCTATGAGAATGATAGGGTGGCTTATGGATATACTTTCTAAAAATAAAGCATCTGCCTTCAAAATATTTAATATATTAGATAGATATACTAAGATAAATCCTAATGAAGGTTTGAAAGTTAAGGACGTAAAAGGTGATATTGAGTTTAAGAATGTAAGTTTTAAATATAATGATGAATTAGTATTAAAAGACATAAACTTAAATATTAAAGCAGGAAGTACTGTAGCTATTATGGGAGCTACTGGATCAGGGAAATCAACTTTATTATCTCTAATCGGAAGATATTATGATGCAACTGATGGATGTATTGAGGTTGATGGTGTAAATGTAAAAGATTTAAATTTAAATGCTCTTAGAAATAATATGGCTGTAGTTCAGCAAGATACTTTTTTATTTTCAGACACTATAGAAAATAATTTAAGGTTTGGAAATGTTAATGCATCTAATGAAGAAATTAAAGATGGTGCAAATAAGGCTTGTGCTTTAAGTTTTATAGAAAATTTAGAAAGTAATTTCCATACTGAAGTAGGTGAAAGAGGAGTTGGGCTTTCAGGAGGCCAAAAACAAAGGCTTTCAATAGCAAGAGCTATAATTAGACGAGCTCCTATATTAATATTAGATGATTCAACTTCAGCATTGGATATGGATACTGAGCATGAATTATTAAAAAATCTTAATTATATTAAGAAAAATAAAACAACTTTATTAGTTGCTCATAGAATATCAGCTGTGAAAAATGCAGATTTAATAATATTCATGAAAGATGGATGTATAGTGGAAAAAGGTACTCATGAGGATTTATTAAGCAAAAAAGGTCATTATTATGGTGTTTATAAAGAGCAATTTAAAGATTTTGATAACTTGGAGGTTGTTTAAAATGCCTAAAGAAAATGAAATGATTAAAAGTAAAAAAGAAGTTATTTTTAGGTTATTTTCATACTTAAAAGAATACAAAAAGGAAACTACAATCTCCATAATATTGATGGGATTGGTTACAGTTTCAAATAATTTAAATCCATATTTAATGAAAATAGCCATAGATGAAAATATAAAAAATAAAGATGTAAAAGGGCTAGTTATAATTGGAGTATTTTTAATTGTTATTAATATATTTACATTAATTTTTTCAAAGCTTAAGTGGAAAGTTGTAAGCTATATAACAAATAATATATTAATTAATATAAGAATGGAACTATATACTCATATACAAAAGTTACCATTTGATTTTTTTGATAGTAGACCAGTAGGAAAAATTCTAGCTAGGGTCATGGGAGACGTAAATTCACTGAAAAATTTATTTGACCAAAGTATCCAATCAGTAATACCTGAATTAGTAAATTTACTATCAGTAATTGTATTCATGTTAATTTTGGACTTGAAATTAGCATTTGCATGTATATTATTATTACCAATATTAGGAATAGGTATGCTTTTTATAGAAATAAATTCAAGGAAAAGATGGTCAGAATATAGAAGTAAAAGATCAATATTAAATGGTTTTACACATGAAGATATTTCAGGAATAAAAGTTGTTCAATCTTATGCAAAAGAAAACTCTACCTATTCAAAATTTAAAGACTTAGTTTGGGATCATTTAGAAAGCTTTTTAAAGGCTGTAAGAATAAATGATTGTATGTGGCCATTAGTTGAACTCTCATGGGGAGTAGGTACTATAGTTGTATTTTTTGTAGGATATAACTTAATAAAATTAGGTACAATAGAAGTTGGTACATTAATTGCATTTTCTATGTATATAGGAATGTTCTGGCGACCTATAATGAATTTATCTAATTTCTATAATACTTTAATTACTAATCTGTCTGCAGGTGATAGAATTTTTGAAATATTAGATATTGAACCATTTATAAAAGATGATTTAGACAAACCAAATATAGGCGAAATTAATGGAGATGTAGAATTCTATAATGTTTCATTTGGATACGGCAATAACTTAGTACTTAAAAATGTGTCATTTAAGGTTAGAAACGGAGAGAGAATTGCTTTAGTTGGTGAAACAGGAGCAGGAAAAACAACTATAGTGTCATTAATAAGCAGGTTTTATAAGCCTAATGAAGGATCAATATTAATAGATGGAAAAAATATAGAAAATTATAATTTAGGTTCCTTAAGAAGTCAAATGGGAATCATGCTTCAAGATACATTTTTATTTTCTACAACTATAAAAGAAAATATAAAATATGGAAAATTAGATGCTAGCGATGAAGAAGTAATCGAAGCAGCAAAAGCCGTTAATGCTCATGATTTTATTATGTCACTTGAAAAAGGATATGATACTGAAGTAAATGAAAGAGGATCAAGACTATCCTTAGGACAAAGACAGCTAATTTCATTTGCAAGAGCACTGCTAGCAAATCCGAAGATACTTATATTAGATGAAGCAACTTCAAATATAGATACTCAAACTGAAATTATAGTTCAAAAGGGAATAGAAAAATTACTTAATAATAGAACTTCTTTTGTAATAGCTCATAGATTATCAACCATAAGAGATTGTGATAGAATTATTGTTGTGGAAAATGGTGAAATAAGAGAAAGTGGATCTCATAATGAATTAATAGAATTAAAGGGAGCTTATTATGAGTTATATAAGGCACAATATAGTTTTTTAAATCAAGGTGCATAAAATATAAGAAATTTTAAAAATAGTACTAGAAAAAAAGTTATTTAGTATTTATAATGAATATGAAAACTTTAGAAGATATTAAGGAGATGAACATGAGAGCTGTATATAGAAATCCAAAAGAATTAGCAACTTGCTTAAAAGACTTGGTTGACAATTATTTAGAAGATTTACTAAGCTATGAAAATTTAGAAAGTAAAGTAAAAAAGATAGTTGACGCAAATGAAGATAGAGTTTATAAAGATAATAAAATATCATTAAAACTTTATCCTTACTTAGGTGATGAAAGAGTTCAAATTATTGATAAAATAATAAAGGGATAATATTAATTAAATAAAAAAGCTTCCATGTTATTATGGAGGCTTTTATAAATTTATTATTACAAATTAAAAATGGAAAGTTTCTTTTCTTCATATGGGATTTTATCTAAGGAATGTTTTAATGTTAAAAATTCCATTTCTGCTCTATCTATTTTACTAGATAATATTTCTTTCTCTCTATCATTTTTTGCATTTTGATTTTCATCTAATAATTGTCTTAATTCTTCAGAAACTTCAAACATCCTTAATGCAGCTTCATAGCAATTAGATACTTTCATAAAATCACATCCTTATATTTTATAGTAATATTATACAATATAAGGAAAAAATAAGCAATTTAGCTAAATGTTTTCATTAAATTTAATAAATAATTTTAATAAATTTATATGTAAATAGTAAAATAATATTATAAATAATCTACAATCTATATAATATTATAGTATAAGGATTAATAATAAAAAAATAGATACTACTATTCTAACTGCGTAAGATATTAATTTAAATATATATTATAAAGACTAAAGGGAGTAAAAAATGAATATAAAAGTTATAGATAATATCATTGAAAGCTTTAAAGAAAATAAAGCATATATAAATGGATGGAGAGATATGAAAAGAGCATCTGTAGCTATTTTAATTGTGGAAATAGACAGCAGAATAAATATAGTTTTTGAAGTTAGAGCAAAGCATATGAGAAGCCAACCTGGAGATATTTCATTTCCAGGAGGTAAAATAGATTTTAATGAAAGTCAAAAGGAAGCAGTTTCTAGAGAAATTTGTGAAGAGTTAGGATTACAATCAGAAGATTTTGAAATAATATGTCCACTTGATATATTAGTAACTCATTATAATTTATTAATCCATCCTTTTTTAGGCTATATTAAAAATTTTGATAATATAAAAATAAATAAAGATGAGGTTGACCATATATTTACAGTTCCATTAGAGTATTTATTAAATATTCAACCACATATCGAAAATAATAAGGTATTAGTCAATAGAACAGAAGGTTTCCCATTTCATTTAATAAATGGAGGTGAAAATTACAAGTTTAAAGAAGGAATATATAAATCTTTATTTTATACTTACAGGGATTATGTTATTTGGGGAATAACAGCATTAATATTAGAAGATTTTTTAAACAGTTTAAGAAACAAACTTTAGATATATTATTATAAAAGCAAAGTTAAAAAAAGCTGCCATAAGGCAGCTCTTTTTAAATACTATGAAGTATGAAATATATTATAAATATAATAGAAATTATATACATAACTATAGAAAGTTGCTCTTTTTTCTTTGTTATAAGTTTCATTATTGTATAAGAAATAAAACCAAATGCTATACCATCTACAATACTAAAGGTTAGTGGAATTAGAACAATAATTAAAAAAGATGGTATTGCTTCTGAAATATCATTAAAATCAATATGAACTATTCCCTTAATCATTAAACTCCCTATTATTATTAAAATAGGTGCAATTACTTCATTTGGAATTAAGTTTATAAATGGAATAAATACTAATGAAATTAAAAGTAACAATCCTGATATAAGAGATGTTAAGCCTGTTTTTCCACCAGCTGCTATACCTGCTGTTCCCTCAACTGTAGAAACAGATGGGCTAGTTCCGAATAAACCACAAGCTATAGTAGATAAAGCTATTGCATTCAAAGCTTTATTTTGCTTTTCAGGAGTTTTAAGCAACCCGTTAATCTGTCCATGTAATAACCCTATATTTTCAAATACTAAAACTAAAGTTAATGAAAAAGTAGAAATCCAAAATGGAATAGTAAAAAATGCACTTAAGTCTAAGTTAAGAAAAATACTTTTGTATTCACTAAAATTAGGAAGCGAAAAAGTTAGTTCAGATACATTAACAAAGCCTAATGATATAGCAGCAATTGTTCCTACAACTATACTTATTAAAAATCCTCCTGGAATATTTTTAGCAAATAGTATAACAGTTAATAAAAACATAGCTATAAAAAATACTACTTTTGGATCTGAAAGTGACCCTATTTTAACCATTGTAGAAGGATCAGGAATAATTAATCCACCCTTTTGAAAACCTAAGAATGTAATAAATAATCCAATTCCTATAGTTATTGATTCCTTTAAAGAATTAGGTATAGATGTATCTAGAATTTTAGATAAAGGTGTAATAGATACAATTAAAAATAATATACCAGCCATAACAACACTTGTTAGTGCCTGATTAAAGGATAATCCCATACTTAATACTATTGTATAAGTAAATAGGGCATTAATTCCCATTCCTGGCATTATTACAAGTGGAGTATTACTCATCAAAGAAACTAATAAGCAACCTGTAAATGAAGCAAGTACGGTTGCAATAATTAGTGGCTCTTGTGCTATACCTCCATCACTTAAAATACTAGCATTAACTACAATAATATATACTGCAGCAAAAAAAGAAGTTAAACCAGCTATTAGCTCAGTTTTAAAATTAGTTTTATGTTCTTTTAGTTTAAATAATTTGTCCATCCTTTCTGTAAAAACCTCTTTTCTTTATCCCTCACCCACCCGCATCTATTGATGTCTAAATAATTATAACATTTAATTTTTAATTTTAAATAGTTGAAATGAGTAAAGTCAAATTTTATATATAAAACGACAAAAATTTATCTTTAAATATATTTTTATAAACTTACAACAAATTTATTCAATAAAACATAGTATGTAGTATCTATTAATAAGATAAAGGAGGATTATTTTGAATAATAGAATTACTATAAGCCTGTGTATGATAGTTAAAGATGAAGAGAAAACATTAGAAAGATGTTTATCCTCTATAAAAGATATTGTAGACGAAATAATTATAGTAGACACTGGCTCAACTGATAAAACAAAAGAGATAGCAAAAAAATTTAATTCTAAAATATATGACTTCAAATGGATAGATGATTTCGCAGCTGCTAGAAATTTCTCTTTTAGTAAAGCTACTAAAGAATATATATTTTGGTTAGATGGAGATGATTATTTAGACGATGAAAATATTAATAACTTTAAAGATTTAAAGGATCAATTAGATAGAAGTGTAGATACGGTAACTATGGAATATTCTTTGACTAGAGATGAAAATGGACAAACTACTTACTCTTTAAGAAGAAATAGATTAGTTAAAAGAATAAATGGATTTAAATGGATTGGCAGAGTTCATGAGTATTTAGATGTTGGAGGAGTTAGTTTTCATAGCAATGTCTGCGTAAACCATGGTAAAGTAAAATCTAGCGGGAGCAGGAATTTACAAATATTTAAAAAAATGGAGGCCTCTGGGGTAGAATTTACTACTAGAGACTTATTTTATTATTCAAATGAATTGTATTACAATGGATACTATGAAGAAGCCATAACAAAATATGAGAAATTTTTAGACAGTAATTTAGGGTGGATAGAAGACAAAAAAGTTGCTATTGCAAACTTAATTCAATGTTATTCTTTTACTAATAAGCCAGAGAAGAAAATAGAAATCATTTTAAAATCCTTTGAATTCGATGTACCAAGAGCAGATATTTGTTGTAGGTTAGCAGAAATATTCATGAGCAACAATCAAATAAAGCAAGCAATATTTTGGTATAAGGTTGCTATGGGATGTATTCATGAAAAAGATAACCTTGGGATAGATAATAGAGATTATTATACATGGATACCAAGCATTCAACTATGCGTTTGCTATTCAATTTTAGGTGATTATGAAGCTGCTTATTACTATAATGAATTAACATTATTATATGGTGGTAACAAGACAAAGGTTGAGCATAATAAAAAGTTCCTTGAAAATAAATTTAAAGAACTTGGAAGAAGTATTCCAGATTTAGATTATAAGTTAATAGATAGAAGATTTAGATTTTTTTGATTATAACGTAAATCCTAGACTTAGAAAGTTTAGGATTTTTAATTTTTTGTATAGAATATATTTATAAATAAATACTATTAATATAAATTTAGTATAATCAAATGTTGACAAATATCTTTTAAATATTATAATTTAATTATAATACACCCCTAGAGGGTGGGGGAGGTATGAAATTAAATGAATGATGAAAAAAGAAAATCATTACAGTCATTAAAAACAGCTAAAGGCCAAATAGAAGGAATTATTAAGATGATTGAAGAAGATAGGTATTGTATTGATATTTCTAATCAAATATTTGCAGCACAATCGTTGCTAAAAAAGGCTAATTTAATAATTTTAGAAAATCATTTATCTCATTGCGTAAAGGATGCTTTTATAAATGGTAACGGCGATGAAAAAATCAATGAGATAATGAAGGTTTTGGATAAGGTAATAACAAGATAAAATTAAAATTTATATGGAGGAATTTATTATGAAGAAAAAAATTAATATTGAAGGAATGAGTTGTGGACATTGCGTTGCTCATGTAAAAGAGGCGTTAGAAGAATTAAGTAATGTTAAAGTTTTAGAAGTAAATCTAAATGAAAAAGCTGCTTTAGTTGATACTGATATTGATGATACTATATTAATTTCTGCAATTGATGAAGCTGGATACGATGTAATGTCAATAGAAGCTTTGTAAGTTTTTAAAAAAGAACAATGTTAAATAGTTATATTTATAATACTATTTAACATTGTTCTTTCTATTTTAAACTAACTATTATTTCATTTAAATCTTTTACTAAAGAATTCAATTTATTTAAATTTTCATCATCTAAGCTTGAAATCTTTTCTAACAATATACTTTTCATTGCGTTTTCACGTTCTTTTAAAAATTCGTAAGCCTTTTCAGTTAATTCTATATTTAACTTTCTTCTATCATCTGGATTAGTATATCTATAAACATATCCTTCGCTTATTAACTTGTCTATAATAGGAGTCATATTAGGCTTAGAAATATCTAAACACTTAGCCACATCAGAAACAGACATAAACTTTTTCCTTGAAAGATAAAAAATAACTTTCATATGAGATGGAGGAATTGATACTCTTTTAGTCATTTCATTTGGGTTCATTAGTTTATTATGAAATTGTATCATTAAATTAAATAAGTTGTCAGATATTTCTAGCATAGAATTATTGTTCATAAAATCCCTCCTAATTATTTCTTACAAATTTATTATAAACTATTTTTTTTTGTTATACAACTATAAATGTTATTGACATATAATAGTTATAAAAATATAATTAATACATGTCTATAATAACTTATACAAAACACAACTTGAAAGGAGAAAAATAAATGACTAAATTAGCAAAATACTTAAAACCATTTATTGGTTCTATTATTGCTGTAATAGCATTGTTATTTATACAAGCTATTAGCGAATTATCACTACCAGATTATATGTCCAATATAGTTAATGTAGGAATTCAGCAAGGTGGAATAGAAAATGCAACACCAGATGTAATACGAAAAACTCAATTAGAAAAGCTTTCTATTTTTATTGGAGAAGATGATTTGAATTTTATAGAAGAGAATTATTCATTAATAGATAGAAGTGAACTTTCAAATGAGGAATTTGATGAATATATAAAGAAATATCCTATATTGGATAAAGAAGCTTTATATGAGCTTAATACAAAAGATGAAGATAAGATATCTAAATTAAATAGTATTTTAGCTAAACCTGAGCTTGTTGTTTATGGAATAGAAAAAGGGGAATTTGATGCTAGCATGTTAGGTAATATGCAAAGTAATATGCAATTACCAGCTAATACAGATCCATTTATGATTTTAAAGAATATCCCAAAAGAGCAATTAAACAATATTGTAGATGCAATAAATGAAAAATTTAGTGAAATGCCAGATAGTATGGTAGAACAAGCAGCAGTTTCTTATGTAAAGAATGAATATTCTGAAATAGGAATAAATACAGATAAACTACAAACAAATGCTATTATTATTTCAGGATTAAAGATGCTTGGAATAGCATTACTTAGCATGGTTGCTTCAGTTATTGTTGGGCTTATTTCAGCAAGAATTGCAGCTGGATTAGGTAAATCTTTAAGAGGAGATGTATTTAAAAAAGTTACAAGCTTCTCTAATTCAGAATTTGATAAATTTTCAACAGCATCACTTATTACTCGTAGCACAAATGATATACAACAAATTCAAATGCTTATGGTTATGTTGTTTAGAATAGTATTTTATGCACCTATATTAGGTGTTGGTGGTGTTTTAAAGGTATTAAGAACAGATACGAATATGACTTGGACAATAGCCGTTGGCGTTGTTTCAATTTCAGTACTTGTTGGTGTTTTATTCGGATTTGCTATGCCTAAATTTAAAGCAATCCAAAAACTTGTTGATAAATTAAATTTAGTTACAAGAGAAAGTTTAACAGGTATGCTCGTTATTAGAGCATTTAGTACTCAAAAACATGAAGAAATGAAGTTTGATGAAGCTAATAAAAATCTGACCAATACAAATTTATTTGTAAGTAGAATAATGGTTGCAATGATGCCAGCAATGATGCTTATAATGAATGGATTAACGCTACTAATTGTATGGGTAGGAGCTCACCAAGTTGATTTAGGTACAATGCAGGTTGGTGATATGATGGCATTTATGCAATATGCAATGCAAATAATTATGTCATTCCTAATGATTTCTATGATATCAATTATGTTACCTAGAGCTTCTGTGTCAGCTCAACGTATTAGTGAAGTTTTATATACTGATTTAAGTATTAAAGATAAAAAGGAAACTAAAGATTTTAATAAATCAGAAAAGGGATGCGTGGAATACAAAAATGTAAGTTTCAAATATCCAGGTGCTGAAGATTATGTGTTAAATAATATTTCTTTCACTGCAAAGCCTGGTGAAACTACAGCTATCATAGGAAGTACTGGTAGTGGTAAATCTACGTTGATAAATTTAATTCCTAGATTTTATGATGTATCAGAGGGAAAAATTACTGTAGATGGAATAGATATAAGAGATGTTGAACAAAAAGCATTAAGAAATAAAATAGGATATATACCTCAAAAAGGAATTCTTTTCTCAGGTACTATAGAAAGTAACTTAAAGTATGGATCTAAAGATGCAACTAATGAGGACCTAGAGAAATCTGCTGAAATTGCACAAGCCTTAGAATTTATAAATAATAAACCAGA
The DNA here is from genome assembly GCF_001010885.1 of Clostridium sp. C8. Taxonomy (NCBI): domain Bacteria; kingdom Bacillati; phylum Bacillota; class Clostridia; order Eubacteriales; family Clostridiaceae; genus Clostridium; species Clostridium sp. C8. The sequence continues at coordinate 17,459 of NZ_LBMX01000082.1, forward strand.
AAAATATGAAACTGAAATATCCCAAGGTGGAACCAATGTTTCAGGAGGTCAAAAACAAAGATTATCTATAGCAAGAGCTTTAGTTAAAAAACCACAAATATATATATTTGATGATAGTTTTTCAGCTTTGGATTTTAAAACAGATTCAGCCCTTAGAAGATCTCTTAAAGAAAATATAAAGGATGCAACTATGATAATAGTTGCACAAAGAATTAGTACAATTAAAGATGCCAATCAAATTATAGTACTAGATGAAGGAAATATTGTAGGAATAGGAACTCATAAAGAGCTTTTAGAAAACTGTGAAGTTTATAAACAAATAGCCTTATCACAACTTTCAAAGGAGGAACTTATGTCATGAGTAATAACAATGTAGGAAATAAAAGACATGGTGGTTTCGGTGGTCCTATGGGTGGAATGCACGGGGGTGGTGCAAAGGCTAAGGATTTTAAAGGGACTACAAAGAAATTACTAAATTATTTAAAACCATATAGATTATCAATAATAATAGTGTTGATTTTTGCTATAGGTAGTGCAGCTTTTTCTATCATAGGACCTAAAATACTAGGAAAAGCTACAACAAAATTATTTGAAGGTTTAGTAAGTAAGGTTTCAGGAGAAGCTGGAGCTTCAATAGATTTTACTTATATTGGAAATATAATTGTATTACTAATAGTTTTATACGTAATAAGTTCATTATTTTCATTTATTCAAGGCTTTATAATGTCTGGGGTTGCTCAAAAGGTTTCTTACAATCTTAGAAAAGAAATATCTGAAAAGATAAATAGGATGCCTCTTAAATATTTTGATAAAATGACTCATGGGGAAGTTTTATCAAGAGTAACTAATGATATTGATACTGTAAGTAATACACTAAATCAAAGTTTATCACAAATTTTAACGTCAGTAACAACACTAATAGGTGTTCTTATAATGATGTTATCAATAAGCTTTACTATGACTCTTGCATCATTATTAATGTTACCTTTATCAGGAATATTAATAGCTTTAGTAGTTAAAAAGTCTCAAAAATATTTTAAAGAACAACAAACATTTTTAGGTCATGTAAATGGACACGTAGAAGAAATATATAGCGGTCATACTATAATGAAAGCTTTTAATGGAGAAAAAGAAGCTGTAGAAGAATTTGATAAGTTAAATGATACATTATATAATTCAGCATGGAAATCTCAATTTTTATCAGGAATGATGATGCCTATAATGACATTCATCGGTAATCTTGGTTATGTTATGGTAACTATATTAGGTGGATATCTTGCTATTAAGAAATCTATTGAAGTTGGAGATATTCTTTCTTTTGTTCAATATGTAAGATCTTTCACTCAACCAATAGCTCAAACAGCACAAATTGCTAATATACTTCAATCAACTGCAGCTGCATCTGAAAGAGTTTTTGAATTCTTAGAAGAAGAAGAAGAAATAGAGGATATTAAAGATCCAGTTAGCATTGAAGATATTAATGGTGAAGTAACATTTAAAAATGTTCACTTTGGATATAATGAGGACAAAATAATAATAAATGATTTTTCAAGTAAAATTAAGCCTGGCCAAAGAGTGGCTATTGTAGGTCCTACTGGAGCAGGAAAAACTACTATAGTAAAATTACTAATGAGATTTTATGAATTAAATAGTGGTGACATTTTACTAGATAATCATAATATAAAGGATTTTAAAAGAAGCGATTTAAGAAAAGTTTTTGGAATGGTTCTACAAGATACCTGGTTATTTAATGGTAGTATAATGGAAAATATTCGATATGGTAATTTAGATTCTACTGATGAAGAAGTAATAAGAGCATCAAAAGCAGCTCATGTTCATCACTTTGTAAAGACATTGCCAGACGGATATAATATGGAATTAAATGAAGATGCAAGCAATGTATCTCAAGGACAAAAACAATTATTAACAATTGCTCGTGCAATTTTAGCAGATCCAAAGATATTAATATTAGATGAAGCTACAAGTTCAGTAGACACTAGAACAGAAATACTTATACAAAAAGCTATGGATAATTTAATGAAAGATAGAACAAGTTTTATAATTGCTCATAGATTATCTACAATAAGAGATGCTGATTTAATATTAGTAATGAAAGATGGAGATATTGTAGAGCAAGGAACTCACACAGAATTACTTGAAAAACAAGGATTCTATGCAAGTTTATATAACAGTCAATTTGAAAATAATGAAGCATCTTAGACAGTTTGTAGTGCACATGACACAGTTCACAGTTAAGTGATAGTACAGAGAATAAGGAATAGGATATATGTAACAGGTAACAGGGTACAGGTAAGTTGTAAATACAGATGATAATTATAAGTTAATTGATATGAAATACAATTTATTAAACTATTATAAAAACTCTAATTGAGTTTTTATAATAGTTTTTTTATTTAAGTAATTATCTATCTCGAAAACAAGTTAATTAATGAGATTATAAAATAGTAAATCCATTAAAATAAATCGGTAAAATTTTTAGTAAAATTTTTAGTAAAATTAAGTAAAATAACATTGAAAAACTTTCCCTGATATGATAGTATTAAATTGTAAATAAAACAAATTTATAATGATTGGGAGAGTTGTTATGAGAAAGGAAATTAATGATACTTTTAAAAAGGTTTTTGGAGAAAAGGAAAATTGTAGAACGTTTTTTTCACCTGGTAGAGTAAATTTAATCGGTGAGCATACTGATTATAATGGAGGAAATGTATTTCCTTGTGCATTAAGTTTTGGAACTTATGGAGTTATAAGCTTACGAGATGATAAAATTGTAAGAATGTATTCAAGTAACTTTGAAGATTTAGGAGTAATTGAATTTAATTTAGATGATATTAAGTATGAAAAATCTCATGATTGGGTTAATTATCCTAAGGGTGTAATCGATGTAATGAAAAAACATGGATATGATATAAATAAAGGATTTGATGTAGCTATTTATGGGAATATTCCAAATGGGGCAGGTCTCTCTTCTTCAGCATCATTAGAACTTTTAATGGCAGTAATGATGGACAAACTATTTGGATTAAATATAGATAGAGTTGATTTAGTAAAATTTTCTCAAGAAGCAGAAAACAAATTCGTTGGCGTTAACTGTGGTATAATGGATCAATTTGCAATTGGTATGGGTAAGGAAAATAATGCTATACTTTTAGATTGTAACACATTAAAATATAATTATTGCCCTGTAGAATTAAAAAATGAAATTTTAGTTATTGCAAATACAAATAAACGAAGAGGATTAGCAGATTCTAAATATAATGAGCGTAGAAGTGAATGTGAAAAGGCTTTAGAAGAACTAAAAACAAAATTAAGCATCAATTCATTAGGTGAATTATCTATAGAAGAGTTTGAAAATAATAAAGATTTAATAGATAGTGAAATACGAATCAAGAGAGCTAAGCATGCAGTGTATGAAAATCAAAGAACATTAATGGCTAAAGAAGCGCTAGAGAAAAATGATTTAATTACTTTTGGTAAGCTTATGAATGAATCTCATATTTCTTTAAGAGATGATTATGAAGTTACAGGAATAGAATTAGATACATTAGTTGAACTTGCATGGAATCATGAGGCTACAATAGGTGCTAGAATGACTGGTGCAGGATTTGGTGGATGTACAGTTGCATTAATAAACAAAGATAGCGTAGAAGATTTCATAGAAAAAGTAGGGCAAGGATATAAAGAAAAAATAGGATATGAAGCTAGTTTCTATATAGCTAATATAGGCGATGGAACTAGAGAAATTTAGGAGGTATAAAAAATGATATTAGTTTGTGGTGGAGCAGGATATATTGGGAGCCATACTGTTTATCAGTTAATTGATAAAGGTGAAGAAGTAATAGTTGTGGATAATCTAGAAACAGGACATATTGAAGCAGTGAATCCTAAAGCTAAGTTTTATAAGGTAGATATAAGAAATGAAGAAGAACTTGATAAGGTGTTTAAAGAAAATGATATAACAGAAGTAATTCATTTTGCAGCAAATTCTTTAGTTGGAGAAAGTATGACAAATCCCCTAAAGTACTATAACAATAATGTTCATGGAACAGAGGTTTTATTAAAAGTTATGATTGCAAACAATGTTAAGAAAATTGTATTTTCTTCTACAGCAGCAACTTATGGTGAAGCTACTAAAATGCCTATAGTTGAAACAGATAAAACTGAACCAACTAATGCATATGGAGAAACAAAGCTTGCAATGGAAAAAATGATGAAATGGGCAGATATAGCACATGGTGTTAAATATGTATCTCTTAGATATTTTAATGTTGCTGGAGCTCATGTAAGTGGAAGTATTGGAGAAGATCATAGTCCTGAAACTCACTTAATTCCTTTAATATTGCAAGTTCCTTTAGGTAAGAGAGAATTTATATCTATCTTTGGAGAAGATTATGATACAGAAGATGGTACTTGTATTAGAGATTATATTCATGTAATTGATTTAGCAAATGCTCATATTCTTGCAGTAGGATATCTTAGAGATGGAAATTCAAGTGATATATTTAATTTAGGTAATGGAAATGGATTTTCTGTTAAAGAAATGATAGACGCAGCTAGAAAAGTTACTGGACATGAGATCCCAGCTAAAATTTGTGAAAGAAGAGCAGGAGATCCAGCTAGACTTATAGCTTCAGCTGAAAAAGCAAGAAATATTTTAAAATGGAAGCCAGAGTTTACTAATGTTGAAGGTATAATTGCTTCAGCTTGGAATTGGCATGAAAATAATCCAAAAGGTTTTAATAAGTAGGTGAAGAGATGAATATTTATAGGGAAATCAAAAGACTTATTCAATATGGATTAAAGCATGAACTTTTTACTAAATATGATGAAATCTTTGTAAGAAATAGTTTATTAGATGTTTTAAACCTTGATGAATATGAAGATTTTGAAATAGAGGATGAAAATTTAAATACTCCAACTGATATACTAAATAATATATTAGATTATGCATTTAACAATGGAATATTAGAATCTAATTCCCCTATATATAGAGATTTATTAGATACTAAGATTATGGGAGTTTTAATGCCAAGACCTTCAGAGGTTATAGGTGAGTTTTATAAAAGATATTCAATCTCAAAGGAAAGTGCTACATTATATTTATATAATATAAGTAAATCATGCGATTATGTAAGAACTGATAGAATAGCACAAAATTTAGTATGGAAATCAAATACTGAATATGGAGATTTAGATATAACTATAAATTTATCAAAACCTGAAAAGGATCCTAAGGCAATTGCAGCAGCAAAAAATTTACCTCCATCTAAATATCCTAAATGCTTATTATGTAAAGAAAATGAAGGATATAGAGGTAGAGTAAATCATCCAGCAAGACAAAATATAAGAGTAATACCTATGGAATTAAATAAAGAAAGCTGGTATTTACAATATTCACCTTATGCATATTATAATGAACATTGTATTGTTTTTGCAGGAGAACATGTACCAATGAAAATAACAAAAAACACTTTTGATAGACTATTAGAGTTTATAGAAAAGTTTCCACATTATTTTATAGGTTCTAATGCAGATTTACCTATTGTTGGTGGTTCTATTCTTACACATGATCATTATCAAGGTGGAAATTATGAGTTTGCAATGGATAAAGCAGAAGATGTTTATAAATTTATAGTTAATAATTACAAAAATATTGAATTATCTATTGTAAAATGGCCATTAACTGTATTAAGATTAAAAGGTAGGAATAGATTGGAATTAAGTGAATTAGCTGACAAGGTTCTATCTCATTGGAGAAACTATAGTGATCCTATTGTTGATGTATATTCTCACACCAATGAAATTCCACATAATACAATAACACCAATAGCCAGAAAATCTGGTGAACTTTATATTTTAGATTTAGTTCTTAGGAATAATAGAATTAGTGAGGAATATCCAGATGGAATTTTCCATCCTCATAAAGAACTTCATAATATTAAAAAAGAAAATATAGGTTTAATTGAAGTTTTAGGCCTTGCCGTTCTTCCAGCTAGATTGAAGTATGAATTAGAGGTTATAAAAGCTTACCTAGTTGGTAAAAATGATGAAATATATAATGATGACGATATGAAGATTCATTATAGTTGGTATGAAGAAATTAAGAAAAATAATCCAGCAATATCTAAAGAAAATATTGACTTAATTATAGAAAATGAAGTTGGAGAAGTATTTACTAAAGTATTAGAGCATTGCGGAGTATTTAAATGGAATGAAGAAGGAAAAGAAGCTATGCAAAGATATATTAGTAGCTTAAAACTAACAATTAATTAATAAGATGAGGTATTTATAAATACCTCATCTTTAATTACTATTTAAGCTGCTACAATATTTTTTTAGTAAGCGGGGTGATAAGAAATGGCTACAATAAAGGATATAGCAACTTCAGCAGGAGTTTCTATTTCAACAGTTTCACGTATATTAAACTTAGATAAAACTTTAAATGTTTCAGAAGATACAAGGAAAAGAGTTTTAAGTATAGCTGAAGAAATGAACTACGTTACTATAAAAGAAAGAAAAAGTAAACTTAAAAACTTTACTATAGGTATAATTTGTTCATTTACAGAAGTTAAAGAGTTAAATGATCCATATTTTTTATCAATTAGGATGGCTATAGAAAAAAAGTGTATTAAAGAAAATGTAGATTTTAAATCTTTATATTTTACTAAGATATTAAATGATGACATAGCTAGCTACAAAGGTCTTGATGGAATAATTGCTATAGGAATATTTCAAAATAATGAAATTGATAAACTTAAGGATTTATCTAAAAATATTGTATTTATAGATTCTTCTCCTGAGGAGTGGGAATTTGATTCAATTGTTGTTGATTTAAAATATGGAGCGCGAAAAGCATTAGAATATTTATATAGGTTAGGTCATAATGATATAGGTTATATAGGTGCAAAAGTTATTCCACACAATAATATTGATAGTACAGAGCTTATTAATTATAGAGAAGCAACTTATAAGGATTTTATGTTAGAAATTAATAATTTAAAAGAAGAATGGATATTTAAAGGAGATTTCACTCCTGAGGATGGATATAATCTTATGAATAAAGCATTAAAACTTAAAAATATTCCATCAGCTTTTTTTATAGCTAGTGATCCAATGGCTATAGGTGCTTATAAGGCGATTCAAGAAAATGGCTACACTATACCAGAAGATATTAGTATAGTAGGCTTTGATGATATAGCTACAGCTCAATATTTATCTCCTTCATTAACTACAGTAAAAGTTTTTACTGATTTTATGGGGGAAACTGCTTTTGAAGTTCTTATGGAAAGAATAAAAGAAGAAAGAGAAATAAGTAAGAAGGTTGTCTTACCTGTAAAATTAATTATAAGAGATAGTTGCAAAATAGTATAATTTTATTGCCCTATAAGTAGTATAGTATTTATAGGGCCTATTTTATTAGTATATTGAGATGGAGGGAATTTAAGTGATATATAGACTAGGGATAGATGCCGGTTCAACTACAGTGAAATTAGTTATATTGGATGAAAATGATAATGTAATTTATAAAAGCTATAAAAGACATCTTACTAAAGTAAGAGAAACAATATTAGAAGAAGTTAGAAATGCAAAAAATATATTATTAGGTAATAATATAAAGATTTCAATAACAGGATCATCCGGATATGGAGTTGCTAAGGATACAAATATATCATTTGTTCAAGAAGTCTTTGCAACTACAATAGGGGTAAAAAAAATATTTAATAATATAGATGTAGTTATTGAATTAGGTGGAGAAGATGCTAAGATAATTTATCTTACCAATGGATTAGAAGAGAGAATGAATTCTAGTTGTGCAGGTGGTACTGGAGCATTTATAGATCAAATGGCTAGTTTAATGGGAATAACAGTGGAGGAATTAGATAAAATTAGCTTAGAACATAAAAATATATATCCAATAGCTTCAAGATGTGGAGTTTTTGCCAAATCAGATGTACAACCATTATTAAATCAAGGTGCAAGTAAATCTGATATTGCAGCAAGTATTTATGAAGCTGTTGTAAATCAAACTATTGGAGGCTTAGCACAAGGAAGAGCTATAGAAGGCAATCTTCTTTTTTTAGGTGGACCATTATACTTTTATAAGGGTCTTAGAAAAAGATTTGTTAAAACATTAAAACTAAGTGATGAAAGTTGTATTATACCTCAAGATGCAGAAGTTTTTGTAGCTAAAGGAGCATCATTATTTGCAGGAAATGAAACTAAGCTTTATACATATGAAGAGTTAGAATCTGTATTATCAAATTTAAACAATACTAAATTAGAAATAAAAAAAGAAATAGCTCCGTTATTTATAAGCAGAGAAGAATATAATAAATTTTTAGAAAGACATAATAAGGCAAAAGTAGTAGAAAAAGAAATTACCAATTTTACAGGTGATGTATATATAGGAATAGATGCTGGAAGTACTACTACCAAACTAGTTATTATAGATAATAATGATGAAATATTGTACAAATACTATGCTCACAACGAAGGTAATCCAGTAAAAGTAATAAAAGAACAATTAGAATATATTTATAATCATTTTGGTGATAAAATAAATATAAAAGGAAGTTCAGTAACTGGGTATGGTGAAGAATTAATAAAAAAGGGCTTTGGTATAGATTTTGGTATTGTTGAAACATTAGCACATTATATAGCAGCAAGTAAATTTAATAAGAATGTTGATTTTATTCTTGATATCGGTGGACAAGATATAAAATGCTTTGAAATAGAAAATAAAGCTATAAAAAGTATAATTTTAAATGAGGCATGTTCTTCAGGATGTGGTTCATTTATAGAAACATTTGCTAAAGCTATGGGATATGATGTAGAAAGTTTTTCAAAACTTGGATTATTTTCAAATCATCCAGCTGATCTAGGTTCTAGATGTACTGTATTTATGAATTCTTCAGTAAAACAAGCTCAAAGAGATGGAGCTACTATTGAAGATGTTTCGGCTGGGTTATCAATAAGTGTTGTAAAAAATGCACTTTATAAAGTTATAAGAACTAAAAATATAGGAAAAAACGTTATAGTTCAAGGTGGAACACTATGTAATGATGCTATATTAAGAAGCTTAGAGATTGAATTAGGACAAAATGTAATACGTTCTAATATATCAGGATTAATGGGTGCTTATGGAGCAGCATTATATGCTAAGAATCAAAGCTTAGAAAATTCGAAAATATTAAATGAAAATGAGATTTTAATCTTTAAACATGAATCTAAAGGTACTAAATGTGGTTTATGTACGAATAAATGTAATTTAACTATAAATACATTTACAGGAGGTAAAAAGTATATATCAGGAAATAGGTGCTCAAAGCCAACAGGTAAATATAAAGAAAATAATATTCCTAACATGTATGAATACAAAAATTTAAAACTTATAAACTATTTTGAAAACCAAAAAGGTAAAGATACTATAGGAATACCACTAGTGCTTAATATGTATGAAAATTTACCTTTCTTTATTAAATTCTTTAATGAATTAGATATTAAAGTTATTTTATCAGAGGAATCTTCAAAAAAACTTTATTTAACAGGACAACATACTATTCCTTCTGATACAGTTTGCTATCCAGCTAAATTGGTTCATGGACATATTGAAAGTCTTATAAATAAAGGTGTTCAAAAGATTTTTTATCCATGCATGACATATAATTTTGATGAAGGAATATCAGATAATTGTTTTAATTGTCCTGTTGTGGCTTACTATCCAGAGGTTGTAAAAAATAATATCTCTAGAATAAGAGAAATTGATTATATAATGCCATACTTAGATTTAAATTCTGATAAAAGTACCATTAAAAATATATATAATAGCTTAAAAGATAGATATAATAATATAACAAAAGAAAAAGTGAAAACAGCTTATTATAAAGCAATCGAGGAATATAAAAATTATAAATTAGATATATTAGAAAGAGGCAAAGAAGCAATTAAATACGCTAGAGAAAATAGCTTATTAATTATTGTTTTAGCCGGAAGACCATATCATGTTGATAAGGAAATAAATCATGGGATAGACAGAATGATAAATTCATTAGGACTAGTTATTTTAACAGAAGATTCAATATCAATAGATAAAAAAGATACAGAAATAAAAATGTTAAATCAATGGACATATCAAGCCAGATTATTTAATGCAGCAAATTTTGTTACTAAAAATGAGGACATGCAATTAGTTCAATTAGTTTCTTTTGGATGTGGAACGGATGCTATAACTGCTGATGAAACTAAGAGAATTTTAGAATCAAAGGGTAAGCTGTATACACAATTAAAAATAGATGAGACAAGTAATTTAGGAGCAGCTAAAATAAGAATAAGAAGTATGGTTGAAGCAATTAAGAGTAGGTGATAAATATATGAATTATGATTATAAAGTTTTTACGGAAGATATGAAAAAAGCATATAAAATACTAGTTCCCAATATGTTACCAATTCACTTTAAGATACTAGATAAAATTTTAAAGGATTATGGGTTTGATATCGAATTTTTAGAAGATGATGTTTCAAAAATAATTGATGAAGGACTTAAATATTCTAATAATGATATATGTTATCCAGCAATGATAGTTATAGGACAATTTATATCTGCTTTAAAAAGTGGTAAATATGATACAGAAAAAACTGCACTGCTTATGACGCAAACTGGAGGTGGATGTAGAGCCTCAAATTATATTCACTTAATTAGAAGAGCTCTTGAAAATAGTGATTTTGATTATGTTCCTGCTATAGGATTAAGTTTATCTGGAATAGAAAAACATCCAGGATTAAAATTAACTCCAATAATCATTTTAAAAGCTGTTTATGGAATTATATATGGTGATTTGATTATGTGCCTATATAATAAAGTTAAACCATATGAAGTTAATAAAGGAGAAACTGATAAGATATTAGATAAATTAGTTGAAACTTTGAATACAAAACTTTCTGGATTTAAATACTTTAAAATAAATAAAATATCAAAATTAATCATACAAGCCTTTGATTCAATTGAAATAAATAATAAGTCAAAAATTAAAGTTGGAATAGTTGGAGAAATATATATGAAGTATTCAAGGATGGGAAATAATCATCTTGAAGAATTTTTGATAAAAGAAGATGCAGAAGTTGTACAATCAGGTCTTATGGATTTTGTTAATTACTGTATCTTAAATTCAGTAATGGATTATAAGCTTTATAAAAGAGGATTTTTAAAATCTAAACTAGCGCAAATAGCTTATAAATTTATTTTAAAACTTCAACGTAAAATAAATAGAAATATAAAAAAATATTCTAAATTTGAAGAACCTACAGATTTTGAAGAAATAAGAAAAATGGCAGATGGATATATTGGTTATGGCGTTAAAATGGGCGAAGGATGGCTTTTAGTTGCTAATATGTTAGAACTTATACATACAGGAGCCAATAATATTATATGTGCAGAGCCATTTGGATGTTTGCCAAACCACATAGTAGGAAGAGGTGCTATTAGAAAAATACTTGATAAGAACCCTGAGGCTAATATTGTAGTTATAGACTATGATCCATCTCAATCTCAAATAAATCAGGAAAATAGAATTAAGCTTATGTTATCAAATGCAAAATTAAATGCTTATTTATAAATACAATAAGACCTAAATTACAACTTCTATTAAACTTAAAAAGACTAATATTTAATTTTAATTTTATTATCTAAGAAATTATGAAATGTTTATTTTAATAATAACCTTTTTATAATTTCTTTTTTTGAATTTTTTTATAATAAAGTTTTTTGACTCACAAAATATAATGATTAATATAATGTTATATAGTATACTTAATTTAAATACTTTATAGAGTAATGAAAAATATAAATTAAATAAAAAAACGATATACCTTATTAAATAGAAAATTGGAGAGGTACAATAATGACAAAAAACAAACATTTTTTTGTGATAAATCCTAAAGCTGGGAAAACTGATATTTCTGAAAAAATTAGTAGTGATATAAATAAAATATTTGAAGATTCACCTGAAGAATATAGCATTTACATAACTAAAAATAAAAATGATGCAACTATATATACTAAAAATGTATGTGAAAGTCAGGAAGGAAATTTAAGATTTTATGCATGTGGAGGAGATGGAACTTTAAACGAAGTTATTAACGGAATTATAGGATACGAAAATGCAAGTGTTTCAGTTATTCCATATGGAACAGGAAATGATTTTGTAAGAAACTTTCAGTCACAAATAGGATTTTATGATATAGATAAACAAATAAAATCAAAATTACAAGAAGTAGATTTATTAAATGTAAATGGTCAATATTCTATTAATCTATGCAATATTGGATTTGATGCTAAAGTTGCTGAAAATATGGTTAAGTTCAAAAAAATTCCTTTAATTAGTGGACAAGGTGCCTATACACTTTCAGTATTTTATTCACTAATCAATAAAATGTGTACTAATTTAGAAATAGAAATAGATGACTGTGAGATTATTAATGGAGATTTTTTATTGTGTGTTATAGCAAATGGAAGATCCTATGGTGGAGGTTATTTAGGAGCACCATTGGCAGAAATAGATGATGGCTTAATTGATTTATGTATTGTAAGAAAGATATCACGACTAAAACTTGTAAATTTAATGAAATTGTATAAAGAAGGAAGGCACTTAGAAAGTGAAGAATTGAAAGATTATATTATATATAAAAAATGTAATAGTATAAAGATAAAATCTAAAGAAAACTTTACAATATGCCTTGATGGAGAAATTACAACAAGTAACAAATTAAATGTTTCATTAAAGAATAAGGGAATAAAATTTATAACGCCATATAAAGAAATAGATGAATAAATAAATAATAAAAAGGGGTATAAGTTTGAGGAGTTTTATAGAATTTAAAGATGTTAAAAAGACATATAAGATGGGGGAAGTAACTATAGAGGCCCTAAGCGGAGTTTCATTTGAAATTAATAAGGGGGAATTTGTAATAGTAGCTGGAGCTAGTGGCGCTGGGAAAAGTACAATTTTAAATATTTTAGGAGGAATGGATACATCAACTAGCGGTAAAATTATGGTAGATGGAAATCTTGTAAGTAATTATTCAGATAAAGAACTTATAACATATAGGCGTTATGATATTGGTTTTGTATTTCAATTTTATAATTTAGTTCAAAATCTTACTGCGCTAGAAAATGTTGAATTAGCAACGCAAATTTCTAAAGATCCTTTAGATTCATTTGAGATATTAAATGCAGTAGGCTTAGAAGAAAGAAAACTTAATTTTCCAGCACAGCTTTCAGGAGGCGAACAACAACGTGTCGCAATAGCGAGGGCATTAGCTAAAAATCCAAAATTACTTTTATGTGATGAACCAACTGGTGCATTAGATTATACTACTGGAAAAGCAATACTTAAATTACTTCAAGACACATGTAGAAAATATAATATGACTGTAGTAATAATAACACATAATCTTGCAATAACACCAATGGGTGATAAAGTAATTAAAGTTAAAAATGGAGTTATTGAAAGTATTACATTAAACAGAAATCCTCTTCCAGTAGAAAGGATTGAATGGTAATGCCTAAAAATGCTTTTATTAAAGATATATTTAGAGATATAAAAAAGTCTAAGGGAAGATTCATTTCTATATTTGCAATTATAGCTTTAGGAGTTGCTTTTTTTTCCGGAATAAAAATTGCTCCTATAGATATGAAGAAAACAGCGGATAAATATTATGATGATTATAATTTTATGGATTTAACATTATATTCTACATTAGGATTTACAAACGAAGATATTGAGGAAATAAGTAAAGTTAACGGGGTTTTAGATACCTTCCCAACCTATTCCTTAGATGCAATAATAAAAACAGATACTTCTGAAAATGTCCTAAAGGTTATGGGATTACCATTGGAATCAGAAGTTAATGTAAATAAGTATAAGTTAATTGAAGGACGACTTCCTAAAAAATCTAATGAATGTGTTGTAGAAGCTGGAAAACTAGAAAAATTAAATTTATCAGTAGGTAGCAAAATAACTGTTTCATCAGGATCAGATGAATCATTAAGTGATAAATTAGAAAATATTGAATATGAGGTAGTTGGTAAGGTAAGAACACCTTATTATTTATCTTATGAAAAAGGAACTTCAGATATAGGAAGTGGTAAGATTACTAGTTTTATTGTTATTCCACAAGAAAATTTTAAGCTTCCTGCCTACACAGAAGTATATATAACATTAGATGATGCAAAAAAATTAAATTCATATTCGGATGAATATTTTAAAGTTATTGATAAAGTAAAAAACCCATTAGAGGATATTGGATATAAAAGAGCTGATTTAAGATATAGTGAAATTTTAGATGAAGCTAATAAAAAGATAAGTGAAAATAAACTTAAATTAGAAGATGAAAAAAATAAAGGACAAAAAGAACTTGATGATGCTAAAGCTAAGTTAGATAAATCAGAAAAAGAATTAAAAGATGGAGAAAGTGAGTTAATTAAAAAGGAAACTGAGTTTAATCAATCTATTTCTAAAGCAGAAAATGAACTTTACTTGGCCCAATATAAAATAGATGAAGGTAAAGCTGCACTAGAATCAGCCAAAAAGACCTTTGAAACAGAAAAAGTAAAAGCCGAAGAACAACTTAATATTGCAAGAAGTACTCTTTCTAATTTAGAAAACACCAAAATAAATCTTGATAATAGAATTTTAGAAATAGAAACTGCTTTGAAAACACCAAACTTACCAGAGTCGGAAAAAACTAGGTTAAATATTCAATTAGAATCTCTAATAATGGGAAGAAATGAACTAATTAATGGCATTGAATATATTAGTAATGAAATTAAAAGTGGAGAAGAAAAATTAAAATTAGCGCAAAATGAAATTATCACTAAAGAAGAGGAATTAATAAATGGAGAAAGAAATTTAAAAGAAAAGAAACTACAATTAGAAAAATCTAAAGTAGATACTCTTAAACAATTTGAAAATGGTAAATTAGAAATAGAAAATGGTAAGAAAACTTTAGAAAAAGGTAAATTAGAGTATGAGGAAGGCAAAAATAAATTTGCAAGAGAAATAGCGTCAGCAGAAGCAAAGATAGAAAAGGCTGAAAATGACGTGAAGATAATTGATGAACCAAGTTGGTATATTTTAGATAGGAATAGTAACTATTCCTATCTAGATTACAAGAATAATTCTGATAGTATAGATAAATTAGCTAGAATATTTCCTGTTTTCTTTTTCTTAGTTGCAGCGCTAGTATGTTTAACCACTATGACAAGAATGGTAGATGAGCAAAGAATTAATATAGGAACATTAAAGGCACTAGGATATTCAAAGTATCAAATAGTATCTAAATATATTATTTATGCATTTTCAGCAAGTCTTTTAGGAAGTATTCTTGGTTTAGCTATAGGTCTTACTGTATTCCCAATAGTAATTTTTGATGCCTACGGAATTATGTACACTTTACCAAAGGTAGAGTTAGAATTTAATATTTTAATCTCTGTTTCTATAACATTAATATCAGTTTTAGTTACAACTAGTTCATCTTTTCTTGCTTGTTACAAAGAATTACTTGAAACGCCTTCAACGCTTATGAGACCAAAGGCTCCTAAAAATGGAAAGAGAATATTACTAGAAAGAATTGATTTTATTTGGAGAAAATTAAGTTTTATAGGAAAGGTAACTATAAGAAATATATTTAGATATAAGAAGAGATTTTTTATGACTGTTTTTGGTATAGCTGGTTGTACAGCATTAATAGTTACTGGCTTTGGAATAAAAGATTCCATAAAAACAATAGTTAATAAACAATTCGGAGATATATTTAAATATACTTTAACTATAAATATAGATAAAAATGCTAGTACTTTAGAGAAAGATGATTTTTATGCTTACATTAATAGTTTACCTCAAGTAGACAAATCTCTTATGATACTATTAGAAAATGCTAAATTAAGTACTAAATCTGGAGAAAAAGATTTGAATATTATAGTTCCAGAGTCATTAGGAACATTAGATGATTTTATAAATTTAAAAAACAGAAATTCTAAAGAGAAAATTACATTAACTAATGATGGAATAATTTTATCAGAAAAAGCGGCAAAGCAATCTAAAGTCAAAGTTGGGGATGAAGTAAAAATTAAAATTAATAATAAGGATATTTCACTAAAGGTATCGGGGATATCTGAAAATTATACATTTAATTATGCATATATGTCTCAAAGCTATTACAAAAATATATTTGATGTAGATATTAAATATAATTCAATATTAACTAACACTAAAAATATAGAAGATGAAGACAGCTTTTCTAAGATGATTATGGAAAATTCTATAGTTAGAGGAGTCTCTTTTAATACTAATATAAAAAATAACTTTGATAATACAATTAAGAGCTTAAATTATGTTGTATTAGTTCTTATAGTATCAGCAGGTGCTTTGGCTTTTGTTGTTTTATATAATTTGACTAATGTTAATATAAGTGAAAGAATAAGAGAAATTGCAACTATAAAAGTTTTAGGATTTTATGATAATGAAGTTTCTGCATATATTTATAGGGAAAATATAATATTAACATTAATAGGAATACTTTTTGGAGAATTTCTGGGTATATTCCTTCACAAGTTTATAATGGCAACAGTAGAAATTGATGCTATGATGTTTGGTAGAAGTATAAATTTATTAAGTTTTATAATATCTGCAGTATTAACATTAATATTTTCAATACTAGTTAATATAGTAATGTATTATAAATTAAAAAAAGTTCAAATGGTTGAGTCATTAAAATCAGTTGATTAATAAAAAATAAGGTAGGATTATATTTTATCCTACCTTATTTTATTATCCTTTAAAACAGAACAAAATAAATTTCTAGGTATATACTGTAATGTATATAAATCTTAGGAGAAATTTTTATGTCATATAATGAAATTTATGAGAAAATTGGTTTTAAAAGGGAGATGGAGCGACTAGAAAAGCAGGCTAATCTTGGAGCTTATAAAGAAGTGCGAATGCTTAAATTATTTGGAGTTAAAGAAGATAGTGAAATTCTTGAAATTGGAAGTGGACCTGGATTTTTTACTAAAATATTATTAGATAATTTTAGTGAGGCTAAAATAATTTCTTTAGATAATGATGAAAAACTACTTAAGCTTGCACATAACAATCTTAATAAAGATTATGGAGAAAGGGTAACTTTTGTAAAAGATGATATAACCAAAGCTTCATTACCAGACGATTATTTTGATTATATTATTGCAAGATTTGTCTTTCAACATTTAAGTAATCCAATAGCAGCCTTAAAAGAAATCTTTAGACTACTTAAACCAGGAGGACGTGTAATTATTATAGATGTTGATAGTGATTTATGGGGACTAACAAATCCTAAAAATGATTTAATAAAAATGTTAAACGAAAATTTATCTAAAATTCAATCTAACCTTGAAGGGAATAGAAAAATAGGCAGAGCATTAATAACTTTACTCAAAACAATAGGATTTGTAAATTTAGATATTGAGGGTGTAATAAATCATAGTGATATATTAGGAAAAGATAATTTTAGATATAAAATAGATAATAATGCATTAAACAATCCTTCTTTATCAAAAGTATTAAATGAATATAATGATTTTTTTGATTTAAGTTATTCTTCTATAATGATATTAAAATTATTTTTTTATGGCGAGAAACCTTAATATGACTTTAAGGATTAATGGCATTATTCCCATTAAATACTCCTTTAATATTATGATATAACAGTAGTATAATTAATTAATGATAATATGTATTCTTAGGAGGGGAATGGCCTTGTACACTGAAAATTTATTACAGCTAGATTGTGGATATATAGGTAATTATATTACAAAATTTGATGAAGATAAAATATCTTCAAGTTTTTACTTAAAAGAAAGTAATGAAAATTTAAATTATATTTTAGATAAGGGAATCCTTGAAATGAAAGCAACTACAATTACAGTTGGTGGACAACCTGTGATTATATTGCTTTTTAAATTTGCAGGAAATGATAAGTTTATCTATGGACGTATATATAATAAATCAATTGATTCAGACAAAGAACATCTTCAAATGTTAATGTTTCAAAGTAATTTACCTATATGTTTTATGAATTCTGAAAACAAAGTTACTACAACTATACTAGTTGAAAATGATTTTAAAAATCCAATTAAGGAATATATCTTAAGAAAAAGAATTAAATATAGCCCTTCCTATGATTTTGAGATGAATAAGTATAAATTAAAAGATTTATGGATGGAGGCATAAGGAGAAGTGGCAAAAGCCACTTCTTTTTGTTATAATTAAAGATAGTGTATAAATTGCTAAGCAGTTTATACCCATTATTAATTAAGGTGAGAATTATGATTAAACAAGTTTTATTAGAAAAATTTAATAAAGATACCTGTGGTAAAAATGATTTAGGTGGTAAAAGAATTTTAGAAAATGATTTGATTTCAAATTTTGATATAAAGCATGATGAAGAGTTAATTTATATAAATTCTAAAATAATATCTGAAAATTATTTTAGTGAATATATAAATAAATTAGAAATAGATATAAATACTAAAAATATAATATCTACCTTTTGTACATGTGATGATTTTGAAAGAAATGAACTTCGTAAAAATAATTATTGCTGTAAGCATTTATTTGCAAGTTTTTACAAGTTTTTAAATGAATTAGATGATAATGAAGAACTTAAATCTAAATTTAATAAATCTATTTTAAGTAAGAATATATTTAAAAATCAAAAAGATAATATACTAGATTTACTTCTAGAAGAAGACAATAAAGAAGAAATAAAAATAGAAGTTTATATAAATAAACAAGGTATAAAAAATAAATTAGCAGCGGAATTTAAAATAGGCTTGAAGGGATTATCTTCAAACAAATTATATGTTGTTAAAGATATAAATCAGCTTTTAACTTCCTACTACAATAAAATACCAGTTAAATATGGTAAGGACTTCAGCTTTGATCCAAGATATCAAAGGTTAAGTATAAAGGAAAAGAAAATAATAGATTTTCTTGAAAAGGTAAAAGATATCGAATCAACTTCATCTGGATTTATGAAAAGACAAGATAAATATATAGATGGAAAAATGTTGATAATTCCGGATTTCTTAATAAGAGAATTTTTTAATATAATTTCAAAAAATAGAGTTTATTTAAATGAAGGCTTTTTCTATAAGCCAGTAGAAACTGAAATTATTTTTGATAAACCTAATATTAAAATTTCTTTAAAGGGGTTAGAGAAAGAATATATATTAAGTTTAGAGGATGGAATTCCTGAGAAAATTGATAAAAAGGGTACAGTATTTTTATATGCAAGCAGTATTTATCTACCAAGTTTTGAGTATTGTTATGATATATCTTCATATTTAAATATATTTAATAATACAAAATCCATTTCAATAGATAAGAATCAGGAAATAAGAATTTTATATAGACTATTACCTAAGCTCTACACGCTGTCTGATTATATAAGTATTAATAAATCTATAAAAAATAAAATTGTAAAAGAAAATGTTGAGTTTAGATTCTATTTTGATAAAGTAAATAAAGATATAACATTAACCTTAAAGGTTAAATATGGAGAACATGAATTTAATATTTTTCATGAGTACACAAATAAAATTATTTATAGAGATATAAATAAAGAAGGAGAAGTAATATCATTTTTAAGATCTCTTGGATTTGAAGCTTCAGGAGATAAACTTTATTTATTACTTGGAGATGATTACTTATTTAAATTTTTTAAATATGATATAGATAAACTTCAAGATATAGGAGAAGTTTTTTATTCACAAAACTTTAAAATAATAAAAAATATTAATAATAAAAATATTATAGGCCAAATTAAAAGCGGTAAATTTGATTATTTTGAATTAAAATTTAAAATTGATGATATACCAGAAACTGAAGTTAAAGATATAATATTAGCTCTTCGAGACAATCTTAAATATTTCAAGCTTAAAAATGGCGAGTTCTTAGATTTAGAAGAAATAGAATTAAAGAATTTTATAAAATTATTAGATGTACTATCCTTAGAAAATGAAATAGATGGTGATAGTATATTGTTTAGTAAAAATAAAGGATTATATCTAGATAGTTTTATTAAAGATAATAATATTAGATATATAAAGGGGAAAAAAGAATTATCGCAGATTCAAAAGAAGATAAAAGATATAAATAAGTTAACATTTAAAGAGCCCCTGCAATTATCTGCTGAACTTAGACCTTATCAAAAAGAAGGTTATAATTGGCTTAAAACTATGGATTATCTGGGCTTTGGTGGAATTTTAGGTGATGAGATGGGACTTGGGAAAACAATTCAAGCAATAACTTTTATATTATCAAGTTTGCCATCAAGAACATTAATTGTCGCACCAACATCATTAATTTATAATTGGAGCAGTGAGATAGAAAAATTTGCTCCAACTATTAGGTATGCTGTTGTAAATGGATCTAAAGATGAAAGATGTAATATAATAAATACTATTGAAAAATACGATGTTATAATTACTACTTATAATTTAGTTAAAAGAGATTTAGAAGAGTACGAAAAGATTCAATTTGATTATTGTTTTATAGATGAAGCACAATATATAAAAAATAGTACTTCTCAAAATTCATTAGCTGTAAAGAAAATAAAATCATATAGAAAATTTGCATTAACAGGAACACCTTTAGAAAACTCACTAATGGAATTATGGTCAATTTTTGATTTTATAATGCCTGGATATTTATTTGATGAAAAAAGGTTTAGTGTAAGATACCATAAGAGGTTAAATGAATCAGAAGAAGTTTTAGAAGAATTAAATAAACTTATTAAACCTTTTATTTTAAGAAGATATAAAAAGGATGTAATAAAAGAATTACCTCTTAAAATAGAAAAAAAACTAGTTGTTTCAATGTCTGAAGAGCAAGAAAAGGTGTACTCTATTTATGCAGATCATGCTAAGAGCTTAATTGAAAAGAAAGTTAAAGATGATGATTTAAAAACAAGTAAAATAGAAATTTTGTCATACATAACTAAACTTAGGCAATTATGTCTTGATCCTTCAGTGTTAATAAATGACTATATTGGAACTAGTGGCAAAGTAGAAGCATTAATTGAAATTCTTCAACAAGGTATAGAAGAAGGCCATAAAATATTAGTATTTTCACAATTTACTTCAGTCTTAAAGAATATTACAAATAAATTGAAAACAGAAAATATTTTATATAGTTATTTAGATGGATCTATACCTTCTGAAAAAAGGTTAGAACTTGTAAATGAATTTAATGAAGGAAAGAATTCTGTATTTTTAATAAGCTTAAAAGCAGGAGGAACTGGACTTAATTTAACATCAGCAGATATAGTAATACATTTTGATCCTTGGTGGAATCCCGCTGTTGAAGATCAAGCTACAGATAGAGCTCATAGATTTGGTCAAACTAATATAGTAGAAGTGATTAAGCTTATAGCTAAAAATTCAATTGAAGAAAAAATAGTAAATCTTCAAGACGAAAAAAGAAAACTAATTGAGAAGATACTTGACAATGAAAATGATATATCAAGCATAAATACACTAAGCGAAGAAGATATACTTGGGCTATTTTCAATTGGAAATTAATATTATATAATTATAATATTAAATTAACATTGATATTTCGTTAGAAAGGGTGAACTTAATGAGTGTTTTAAACTCTTACTTTTAAAATTTATATAAATTAAGGAGAAAGAGTATGATAAAAAATCTAAGTATGAATAAATTAGAAGAAGTAATGAGAATTTGGTTAGAAACAAATATAGATGCTCATGACTTTATAGATAAAAAATATTGGATTCAAAATTATGATTTGGTTAAAGAGTTACTTAAAGAAGCTGATGTTTATATATTTGAGGAAAATGATGTTATCAAAGGCTTTGTAGGTATAGTTGAAAATAATTATATAGGTGGAATTTTTGTAAAAAAGAATTACCAAAGAGAAGGAATAGGAAAAAAGCTAATAGATTTTTGTAAAAATAAATATTCTTATTTAACTTTGCATGTATTTAAAAAAAATCACAAGGCAATAAATTTCTATAATAAAAATGATTTTATGATTTTAGATGAACTTATTAATGAGGATACAAAGGAATCAGAATATTTAATGACTTTTAGAAAGAAATAATTTAAGATTAAAATACCACAGTTTTATCTTTGAAATTGTGGTATTTATATATGTATGTAATAATGGACTTATTAAATAGAATATTTCTTTTTTATGGGAGGTGTTAAGTTGAAGTATATAAAAAATATTCCTTCTACGGACTATTTAATATGTGAAAATTTATTATCAAATGGTTGGAAAAAGCTAAAAGAACCTAAGGATGTTAAGGCTGCAATTCTTTATTCATTCCCAATTATGATCATTTCTTTTTTTATTGAATTAATATTAATTTTCTTTTTATATCAACCTTTTAAAGATATTATTAAAGGGAATAGTGAATTAAAATTTGAGCTAACTTTAAATTTAAATATATTTGTATATTTAGTAGCTATTATTATTTTTCTGTTTATACATGAACTTATTCATGCTATATATGTACCAAATATGCTAAAATCAAATAAGACATATTGGGGATTTAATGGTATGTTCGCTTTTGTTTATACTGAAGAAAAGATAAAAAAGAGTAGGTTTATAATTATTTCTTTAATGCCTTATATAACACTGTCTTTTATTTTACCAATGATTTTAAGTATTTTGGGAATATTAAATGGATTTATTTGTTTATTATGTTTATTGAATGCAGGTGGATCTTGTGTTGATTTATTAAATATTATTTTAATTAGTTTTCAGGTTCCTAATGGGGCTTATGTCATCAGCAATGGTCATAATACATACTATAAACATTAATATTAAAAAGCAGTCTTCAATTATAAAATTGGAGGCTGCTTTTAGTTGTAGATGATTTTATAAATTAATATTAATACCTTCTGATTTAATTCTTAACTCATAAAAATTATTTTATTAGTTCGTGAATATTCAATTCTGATTATTACCTATTACTTGATACATACTACTCACTTGTTACTTATTCCAATTTTATAGTATAATAGTAATAAAATCTTTTGTTTATAAAGATTTTAAGTTTATGTTTGTGAGGTATTAAAAATATGTTAACTCCAATGATGAGACAATATTTTGAAATAAAAGAGAATTATAAAGATTGTATATTATTTTTTAGATTAGGTGACTTTTATGAGATGTTCTTTGAAGATGCTAAAACCGCTTCTAGGGAACTTGAACTTGTTTTAACGGGAAGAGATTGTGGTCTTGAAGAAAGAGCTCCTATGTGTGGAATTCCATTTCATGCAGCCCCTTCTTATATTGCAAGACTTGTTAATAAAGGATATAAAGTAGCTATCGGAGAACAAGTTGAAGATGTTTCAGTTGCTAAAGGTATAGTAAAAAGGGATGTTATTAAAGTTATAACTCCTGGTACATATATAGAAAACAGCGAAGATAGTGAATATAAGAATACATATTTAATGTGTATAGTTGAAAATGGTGGTTATTACGGGTTAGCCTCTTCTGATATATCTACTGGCGAATTTAAAGTAACGAGCACTGCCGCAATAAAGGCAAGTTTATTAGATGAAATAACTAAGATATCTCCAAAAGAAATAATTGTAGATATTAATATAAGTGATGAATTATTATCAGAAATTACTTCTATTACTTCAGCGCTAATTACTAAGAGAGATTTAAGTAAGAGCATTTGTACAGATGAAGAACTTATTAAACAATTTTCTGAAGTATGTATAACTAGCTTAAATGATTTATCTAAGACTGTATCTAAAGCTTTATTAAAATATATATATGATACTCAGAAGATGACTTTAACTAATATAAATCTTTTAGAATATTATGACATAATTAATTATATGACTATAGATGGTAACTCAAGAAGAAACTTAGAACTTACTGAAAGCTTAAAAGAGAAATCTAAAAAAGGAAGCTTAATTTGGGTATTAGACAAAACTTCTACTTCTATGGGAGGAAGATCAATAAGAAAATGGATTGAAGAGCCTCTTATAATAAAATCTGAAATTGAAAAGAGATTAGAAGGTGTAGAGGAGCTATATAATAATGCTTACTTCAATGAAGATTTAAGAATTTTACTTAAAGAAATTTATGATATAGAAAGAATTGTAGGGAAAATTTCTAATAAGAATGCTAATGCTAAGGACTTAATTTCACTAAAATGTTCATTAGAAAAGTTACCAGGTATAAAAAAACATTTAGCGGATTCTACTTCAAACATATTAAAGGAATGGTATAAAGATTTAGATGAACTTACTGATATAAAAGAATTGTTATCTAATTCAATTTTAAATGATCCATCTATTGCCTTAAAAGAAGGTAACATAATTAAAGATGGATATAATGCAGAAGTAGATGATTTAAGAACAGCTAAACTTCATGGTAAGGAATGGATTGCAGCTTTAGAAAATAGAGAAAGAGAATTTACTGGAATTAGGTCATTAAAGGTTGGGTATAATAAAGTATTCGGATATTATATAGAAATATCAAGAGCTAATTATGATGCAATTCCTGAAGGTAGATATATAAGAAAACAAACACTAGCAAATGCTGAAAGATTTATAACTCAGGAGTTAAAGGAAATGGAAGATAAAATCTTAGGTGCTGAAGAAAAGTTAGTGTCTTTAGAATATAACTTATTTATAGAAATAAGAGAAGCTATAGAAAAAGAAATTGCAAGGCTTAAACAAAGTGCTAGAATTATTGGTAACTTAGATGCTTTATCTACTTTAGCTTTAATAGCAGTAGAAAATGATTATGTTAAACCTAGAATAAATGAAGATGGAATTATAGAAATAAATGAAGGAAGACACCCTGTTGTAGAAAAAGTTATTGGAAAAGGTGAATTTGTTTCTAATGATACTACATTAAATCCAAATGATAATAGACTTTTACTTATTACTGGTCCTAATATGGCAGGAAAGTCTACATATATGAGGCAAGTGGCACTTATAACCCTTATGGCTCAAATAGGATCTTTTGTACCAGCTAAATCCGCTAATATTTCTATATGTGATAAGATATTTACAAGAATAGGTGCTTCTGATGACTTAGCAGGGGGGAAATCTACCTTCATGGTTGAGATGTGGGAAGTATCAAATATTCTAAAAAATGCCACATCTAAAAGCTTAGTATTACTAGATGAGGTTGGAAGAGGAACATCAACCTATGATGGGCTTAGTATAGCTTGGTCTGTAATAGAATATATATCTAAAAATAATAAACTTAAGTGCAAAACACTTTTTGCAACCCATTATCATGAATTAACTAAACTTGAAGGTGTTATAGATGGGGTTAAAAACTATTCAGTTGCAGTAAGTGAAGTTAATGACACTATAATATTCTTAAGGAAGATTGTAGAAGGTGGAGCAGATCAATCTTATGGTATAGAGGTTGCAAAACTTGCAGGATTACCAAAACAAGTTATTGATAGAGCAAAAGAAATACTTTCTTCGCTAGAAGGTACATCAAATAGTAATTCATTAGATATTACTTCAATAAAGGAAGTTGCAACTGATAAACTTGAAACAATTAAAGTAAATAATGGTGATAATATTAAAGAAGATAAAGTATATTTAGATAATAATTCAATAGATAACATTCAAGAAGGTTCTAATGATGTGGATATAGAAAAAAAATCTACAAATAATACAATATTAGAAGATACTACTATTGTGAAGAAGGATTCTAAAAAGAAAAAGAATTCTAAAGATGAAATAAACGATTATCAGATAGATTTTACAATGATAGAAAAAGAAAATTTAATTAATTCACTTGCAGATATAGACGTTATGTCTTTAACCCCTATGGATGCAATGAACACCTTATACAAGTTAACACTTGAAGCAAAAAGGGTAAAGTAATTATAAAATGGGAAAATTAGTGAGGTGATTATATGAAAAGAATAAATCTATTAGATGAACATACTTCTAATAAAATAGCAGCTGGTGAAGTGGTTGAACGCCCTTCTTCAGTTGTAAAAGAATTAGTAGAAAATTCAATAGATGCAGAAGCAAAAAATATCACCATCGAAATAGAAGAAGGAGGTATTTCTTTAATAAGAATTATAGATGATGGTAATGGAATACATAGAGATGATATTAAAAAAGCTTTTATGCCTCATGCAACCTCTAAGATTCAAAATGTAGAGGATATATATTCTATTATGACCTTAGGCTTTAGAGGGGAAGCTTTAGCTTCTATAGCATCTATATCAAAAGTATTATTAAGAAGTAAAATAGATAACGAAGATTTTGGTTCAGAGATTTCAATAGAAGGCGGTGAAATACTTTCTTCAAGTGAAACAGGAACTAATAAAGGAACAATAATAGAAGTTAGAGATTTATTTTATAATGTACCTGCTAGAAGAAAGTTTTTAAAATCTACTTCTAGAGAAGGAGCATTAATAAGCGATATAGTATCAAGGATAGCTTTATCTAATCCAGATGTATCTATAAAATTCTATAACAATGGTAAAAAGGTTTTACATACTTATGGCACAGGCAATCTTAAAGATGTTATTAGAACTGTATATGGAAAATCTATAAGTGAAAATCTAATATATTTTGAAAGTGTAGAAGATGCAATTCATTTATATGGATATATAGGTAAAGAAGAAATAGCAAGAGGTTCTAGAAATAATCAAAGCATCTTTGTTAATGGTAGATATATTAAGAATAAAACTATAGTTGCAGCAATAGAAAATGCTTTTAAGTCTTTTGCAACAGTAAATAAATTTCCTTTCTTTGTTTTATTCCTTGAAGTATATCCTGAGTTTGTAGATGTTAATATACATCCAACTAAGGCTGAAATTAAGTTTAAGGAAGATAGAGGAATCTTTAAAAAGGTATTTGATGCAGTTCATAAAGCATTTAAAAGTGAAGTCTTCAATGATTTCTACATTCCAGAAGAAGAAAAAGATCAAAAAGATAACACTCCAACAGAAGTAGTTGAAGAAATATCTTTTAATATAAATTTAAATAATACTTATTCAAATAACTTGCCTTTATCTCAATATGATGATAATAGTAATAAGGCTAAAGAAAATGAAATAAATAATTTACTAGGAGTTTCTTATGAGGATTTAAGAAGAGAAGAAGAGCTCTATAATAATCTTAAGAACCTAAAAGAATTTGGTAAAATAGATATTAAAGCACATAACAATAATAATAGCATAAATAATGATAATGGTATTGATTATAAACCTGTAAAATATAATTCAAATACTGTAATTTGTGAAGATAAAAAAGAACTCATCAAAAATGAAATAAATAAAGAACAAGCAAATAGTGAAAATATAATAAGTAACAAAGAAAATTTAAATAATATAGAAAATAGAAATGCTAAGTTCCCTAATTTAAGAATAATAGGACAGTTTAATAAGACCTATATATTAGCTGAATATGATGAAGTGCTATATATGATAGATCAACATGCTGCTCACGAAAAGATTCTTTTTGAAAAGTACTTAAAGGGTATAGAAGAGGGGGATATAGTAGTACAACAACTACTAGTGCCTACTTTAATAGACTTAACTATAGATGATTTTTGTTATTATGAGGAGAATTCAGAAGTATTTACTATAGCAGGATTTTCTATTGAAAACTTTGGTGGAAATACTATAGCAATTAAGGAAGTTCCTTATTTTTTAGGCAAACTAGATCCTAAGAATTTATTTATTAATATCTTAGATAATATAAAGTCATTAGGTAGCGGAAAAACAACTGAAGTAAAGTATAATAGAATTGCAACCCTTGCATGTAAAGCTGCTGTTAAAGCTAATGATTCTTTAAATCAAATTGAAATGGAAAAGCTTATAAATGATTTAAAGTATATAGATGATCCATTCCATTGTCCTCACGGTAGGCCAGTAATAATCAAATTTACAAACTATGAATTAGATAAGAAGTTTAGACGAATAGTATAAAAGGAGTAACAATGAAAGAAAAAATTTTAGTTATAGCAGGACCAACAGCTGTTGGTAAAACAGATTTATCTATAAAACTAGCTAAAGAATTAAATGGTGAGATAATTTCAACAGATTCAATGCAAATATATAAATACATGGATATAGGCTCTGCTAAAATTACTAAAGAAGAAATGTGTGGAGTTCCTCATCATATGATAGATGTAATAACTCCTAGCACTCCATTTTCAGTTGCTGAATATAAAGAAATGGCGCAAAAATGTATAGATGATATTTTATATAGTGGAAAGATTCCAATATTAACTGGTGGTACAGGATTATATATAAATGCATTAACTTGTAATATGAACTTTACAGAAGCAGAAAATGATTTAGAATATAGAAATGAATTAGAAAAACTTGCAGAAGAGCATGGTAATGAATATATCCATAATATGCTTAAAGAAATAGATCCTATAAGTTATAAAGAAATTCATTATAATAACAGGAAAAGGGTAATAAGAGCTCTAGAAGTGTATAAATTAACAAATAAACCTTTTAGTTCTTTTAATGCAGGTGAAGAGTTTTTTAATGGGAAATATGATGTGAGCTATTATGTGCTTAACATGAATAGAGAAAAACTTTATAGTAGGATAAATTTAAGAGTTGATATGATGATGGATAAAGGTTTACTGCAAGAATGTATAAACTTAAAGGAAATGGGGTATAATTCATCTGTACAGTCAATGCAAGGAATAGGGTACAAAGAGATTTTTTATTACTTAGAAAACAAAATATCCTTACATGAGGCAATTGATATGATTAAACAAGGGTCAAGAAATTATGCGAAAAGGCAATTAACTTGGTTTAGAAGAGACCCTAGAGCTATTTTTTTAGATAAGGATATACTTAGTGAAGATGATATATTTAAAAGAATAGTTGGTGATTTTCTACCACAAATTGTATAATAGTAGTATAAGAATTATGCGGAGGTGAATATGGTGAATAAGCAACCAAATAACTTACAAGATATATTTTTAAATGGAGCACGAAAGAATAAGATTTCAGTAATTATATACTTAACTAATGGATTTCAACTAAAAGGATATGTAAAAGGTTTTGATAGTTTTACTGTAGTACTTGATAGTGATGATAAGCAAATGTTAGTTTATAAACATGCAATAACAACTATAACACCAGCAAAACCAATTTTATTTAATAATGATGAAGAGTAGGCAATTTGCCTGCTTTTTATTTTGTGCTGACTATATTTATCTAGTATTATAATTTTTACTTTATTTGAAGGTTAACCTTTTATTAAACATATATACTATGAAATTATAATAAAATATGATAATATTTTATTTATGTGATATAATAGCTTATTTAATTTACTTAGAAGGGAGAGATTACATATTATCAAATAATATGTAATAATAACGTTATGCTAAGAGAAACAGAAGAATTAATGATGAAGAAATTTAACTTTAAATCTAAAACATTTGAGCTATATAAAATGGCTTTAAAAGATGTGGAAGAAGTTTTTGAATCTTATGATGAAATAAGGGAATACAACCAATTAAAGGTACTAAAGGCCTTTCAAGATGAAAGAATAAGTGAATCTCACTTTACAAACTCATCTGGATATGGATATGATGATATAGGAAGAGATTCATTAGATAAAGTTTATGCTAGAGTATTTAATACTGAAAGTGCACTAGTTAGACCTCATTTCGTTAATGGAACACATGCTATAGGATGTGCGTTAATGGGAAATTTAAGGACAGGAGATACAATGGTATGTATTTCAGGAGCTCCTTATGATACATTGCATAATATAATAGGTATAAGTGGTAAAGAAAATATAGGATCCCTTAGAGAATATGGTGTTAACTATAAACAAGTTGATTTAAAAGATGGCAAATTTGATTTAGATAAAATAAAGGAAACACTAACTTCTGATAAAACTATAAAACTTGTACATATTCAAAGAAGTACTGGCTATGGATGGAGAAATTCTTTCTTAGTTAAGGAGCTTGGTGAAGTTATTAATTTTGTAAAAAGCATAAGAGAAGATGTTGTAGTTTTTGTTGATAACTGTTATGGTGAGTTTATTGATGTTATAGAACCTACTGATGTTGGAGCTGATTTAATTGCTGGCTCACTTATAAAAAATATAGGTGGAGGAATTGCACCAACTGGTGGATATATAGCTGGTAAAAAGGAATATGTAGAGCAAGCTAGTTTTAGATTAACAACACCAGGAATAGGAGGAGAGTGCGGCTCAACCTTTGGAGTTATGAGACAATTTTATCAAGGCCTATTCTTGGCTCCACATATAGCTATGGAAGCTGTAAAAGGTGCTGTATTTTGTTCAAGAATAATGGAACTTGCTGGGTTTGATATTTTGCCTAAGTACAATGAAAAGAGAAGTGATATTATTCAAGCTATTAAGTTTGGAGATAAAGAAAAGCTTATACAATTTTGTAAGGGTATCCAAAAGGGCTCTCCTATAGACTCTTTTGTTGAATGTGAACCTTGGGCTATGCCAGGATATACTGATGAGGTTATAATGGCTGCAGGAGCATTTATTCAAGGTTCTTCAATTGAGTTATCAGCGGATGCACCTATTAGAGAGCCATATATAGCTTATTTGCAAGGTGGTCTTACTTTTGATCATGCTAAAATAGGTATATTAATTTCTTTAAATAATATAATTTAAAATAGATTTGTATTTAACAAAAAACACTAGCTATTTATCTAGCTAGTGTTTTTTGTTATTCATTACCATCATCTATATTAAAAATCATTTCTTTAATATATTCTGCATCCTTAAATTGCTTTTCATCTTGTTTTTTATTAAGACTTTCTTTTATTTTATTTTTTTCTATATTCTCTAATAACTGATAGCAAAATTCATCTTTATAAACATTATTATTATCTTCATTTAAGTCTAGACTAATTTCATTTAAATTAATATTAGAATCGATATATTCAGAAGGAGTCATTATCAAACTTCCTTTTATAGAATTATCAAATACTAGTAATATAAAAAATATCAAATCTTGCACAGATATTATTGCAGAACTAGAAGCAATAGCATATAATAAAATATCAAATTCTAATGTATAGCTTGCTATTGTTGGAATTAATGCAAAAACTAAGAAAGGTAATATCAAAGAAATTAATATCCTTTCTTTTGGCACAGGTTTTTTGGATGATATTGATATACTCATATTAAAAGGATATAATTCTAATTTAATAATATCTTTATTAAAGACTTTTGGTAATAATAATGCTTTAAATAATGCATATGGCAATTCTATAAAAATATATAAGACTATTAATAGAAATAGAAATTTAATTCCTATCTTTATAAAATTATCTCCAACAAAAAATAAACTGTATCCTAACCCAAAAGCATATATGGAAGCCACAACAACTTTAATAAATAAGATTATATTAAAAAAGTCTTTTTTTATGATATATCCTTCCGTGTATTGATCTAGTAAATAATTACTTATAGTATCATCTTTTTTTAAAATAGATATTTTCAAATTAGCACCTCCTAAAATGCTCACTAAAAAATAAGAGTCATACAATATTGTATGACTCTTATTTTCTAATATGCTCTAAACAAACCAACTAATTTACCTAAAATACTGCAGTCTTCAACAATAATAGGCGATAAGCTATCATTTTCAGGTTGAAGTCTTATATGATCTTTTTCCTTATAAAATGTTTTTATAGTTGCTTCATTTTCTATTAAGGCTACAACTATATCTCCATTTTTAGCAGTTTGAGATTTTTCTATAATAGCATAATCCCCATCATGTATTCCTGCATTGATCATACTATTTCCTGTTACCCTTAACATAAATAACTCTTCATTATGTTTTATATAATCAATTGGAATAGGGAAGGTATCTTCTATATTTTCTATAGCTAATATAGGTGTTCCGGCAGTTACCTTTCCTATTAAAGGAATATTCAGCATTTCTTTTTTTGAATTAGAAGTTTCCATAATTTCTAATGCTCTAGGTTTAGTGGGATCCCTTTTTATAAAACCTTTTTTTTCTAATCGCTTTAAATGTCCATGAACAGTTGATGTGGATCTTAAATTAACAGCATCGCAGATTTCTCTTACTGAAGGCGGGTAACCTTTGTTTTCTGTATATATTTTTAAGAACTCATAAATTTCTAGTTGTTTATCTTTTATTTCGTTCATAATTACACCTCGCTTTATTATTAACATTATATCATAAGATAATATTAATATCAAACTAACGTTCTCGAAACTAACGTTCTTTAAATAACTAAATTTGATTATTTTAAATAACTTTGATATAATCATATTCAATTGAATTTATAGGTGTAGGTGATAAGTAATGGATTTAAAAAAATATTCAGAAGAAGATTACTGCGATATATATCCTAATAGAATCTGTGATAATTGTGGAGATTGTTTAAAAGAAGAAGGGATAGATGTAAGAGCAATAAAGATAGAAGATATTGCTAAAACTGTTGAAGAAAATGAATTCTTAGAAAATGAATATAAAAAAATGCTAGAATCTTTAAAAGAAGAGCATTTATCAGATGTTAAAATTGAAGAAGTAGGAGAGTATGATTTAGAAAATGAGTCAAGTGATTATGTTGATGCTTTTGATCATATTGAATACATAGATGATCTAGACATATTTGGTGAAGATTCATTAGAAGATGCTACAGAAGAAATTTTCCCAGGAGTTAGAAAACTAAAAGGGAAGTACTAATAAATTATAAAAAGGTTAAGAGGAAGCTCTTAACCTTTTTATAATTTTGACAATGGATTTGACTTTACTGCATCTCTTAAAGTCTCATCATCTATATGAGTATAGATTTGTGTAGTAGATATATTTTCATGTCCTAAAATACTTTGTAAACTTCGTATATCAACATTACCATGCTTATACATTAATGTAGCAGCTGTATGTCTTAATTTATGAGGTGTATATTTTTCATTACTTAACCCTGAATTTAAAATATGTTTTTTAACTAACAATTCAACAGTTCTTTTATTAATAGGTTTAAATCGGGAGGAGAGTAGTAGGTATTCCTTGTCTTCAACTGTGCATTTAGAAGCATCTCGAACAGCTAAGTAATTATTTATTGCTTTTAAGCAAGCTTCATTTAAGTAAACAGTTCTTTCTTTATTTCCTTTCCCAATTATAGTTAAAGTATCACCTTTAATTTTATCTAGTTTGATGCTACATAGTTCAGATAATCGCATTCCGCAATTTAAGAATAAAGTTAAAATACAATAATCTCTATAAAAATTTTTGTTATCTTTATCTAATGAACTCAATAAGTTTATGCTTTCGTCTAGTGTTAAATAAACTGGATGTCTTTTATTTATTTTGGGTGACTCTAGTTCTAAAGTAGGGTTATCATCTATAATTTTTGCTTTTCCTTGAAGGAATTTAAAATAAGATTTAAGAGCGGCAACTTTTCTAGCTCTTGCATAATTTCCGTTTTCTCTTTGTTTTTCCGTAAAAGATAAAAAGGCATATAAGTCAGTTAATTTAATTTTTCTAATAAATGAATTATCTATATCTCTAATATTTATTTCAGAAAATTCCAAAGAATCATCAGTGATTAGTCCTTTATATACTTTTAAAAATCTAAAGAATAAAGTTAGATCTATTTCATAACCTTTAATTGTATTAAGAGATTTTCCTTTAATTGTTTCTAAGTAGTTTAAAAAGTCGATAACGGATTCTGGTAAATTTTTAATTTGAACTTGCTCAATACCGTACTTACTTTGTATTGAAGTTGAGTTTGAATTCAAATTTTCGACAGAATTCAATTCTAAATTCAATTTAGAATTCTTTTTATTAATCTTTTTAGCTTTTTTTATACTACGATTTATTCCAAGTTCTTTAAGCCAAATTTGAACATTCCTAATTCCTGTATCATAAATTTCTGAAAGCTGAGAAGTTGATAATTTATGTATTTCAGTAAGTTTAAATAGATCTTCAATTATATATTCGTAGCCGCGTTCCACACCTAAATCGTAATAATTAGAATAAACTGAATGAAGTTTTTTCTTATCTTTATTTGATAACTCTACGTTCAAAAGATTTTTTATATCCTCAGTATAAGTAAAATCTTTATATTTATATGTTTTCGTTCGCAATGTAGACATTTTTTAACCTCCAAAATCTCTGTAAAGCCTTGATTTTATTATATCATAGCATTTTATAACTTGCAATACGACGAAATGCAATAAATGTATATTTAGCGAAATTATTTTTGAGCTTTTTGAGCTAATTTTAATGAAATTTTATGGTTTTTTATACTATTATATGATTTATTTCTATATAGAAATTATAAATTTCAAATAACTACATTAATTTTAAATATAATAGTATATATGTTTTAAATTGTATTTATATAAATTATTATTAAACTTTATATTTTTTTATAAGTTATTTTGCTATACATGGATTTTGCATAATTATATTCACAATTTTATTCACGGCATGTTATCAATTGTCATTTTAATAATTCAACTTTAAAAGTTATTAAAATTAAAGCTTATATAACATATTAAAAGTTATGTAAATCTATTTAGTCTTAAACAATGCATTTGCATTGTTTAAGACTAAATAATTAAATCATTATATTGAATATTATTAAATTTATCTATAATTATATTAGAATTCTTAATTTCTCTAGATTCAAGAATGTATTTCCAAATATATTTATTATATCCACTAATTATCACTACGTTATCTTTGTAGGATATTGAAAATTTTGATGATAAGTCTTTTAAATTCCAAAGCTTTATTTTAGGCATTTCAAATCCTGAATTTATCCATTTCTCACTAATGAATTTAAGATTATTAAAACTTATATCTTCTGATTTGTTGTATATGAACATTATTGATTTAGGTATTGCTTCAGGTTTTAAATTCTTTTTTATACTAGTAAATAGTAATAAATCTAAAGCAGAATTTAAATCCATATTATAATTTATATTATTTTTTGACATGCTCTTTATACTACCTATATAATCAGTGCTAGTTAATTTATTAAATTTAGGATTATTTTTAAAAGACATATAGTAGTTTTTAAAGCTGTTCAAATTTAATTTATTGTATAAAAGGATTGTCGAAATTAGTATATCAAAATATCTATTTTTATTTTGAATTAACTCTCCTTCAATTCCATTAATAATTAAAGTATCTTCAAAAGTATTTAAGTCTTTTATATTCTTATCAATTAGATATTCTAAATTCTTAAGATACATATCTTCTATACTGTTTATGCCAGGATTATTTAATGTTTCTCTAATAATAGAAATTATATTCTCAAGAGATTTAAATATAAAAGTTTTTTTAGGATTTTCCAATTTGAATTTTTCATAATCAGCTTTATCATTCTTTAAAAAGGCTTTTTTATATTTCTTTATATTTAATTCTGTAAGATTTTCATAGTTTATTTTCGAATACTCTCTCCTACTTATATTCGTTTCTACTATATCAATTTTTCTTCTTAAGCTAGATAATAACCTTCTGTATTCTTTAGGTGAATATCCAAGTAATCTTCTGGTCTTATTACCAAAGCTTCTTGATTCCTTTGAGGAAGTATTTTCTGATTTCAACCATTTGCCTAAGGTTGATGGTTTATTAGAATTGATATCAATTTGTATTTGATTTCTAAACAAATCTATAACAGCATCTTCAACCTTTGTATTAAATAAAGAATATAAATCATCCCATCTCCCATACTTAGGAATTAATGTTAAATTATTTTCTATATACTTTGGATGCTCATTTCCTAAGTAATTTAAAAGAACCCTAAATACCCTTCTCTCCCCTAGTCCATTTACCTTATCCCTAATAAAGAATAATAATTTTATGCTATAAGATGTTCCAGAATAAAATATTCTTCTGAAATTTTCTATTATTTCCTCCTCTGTAGCATTTCTAAAGTAAACTATATTATCTATAAATTTTTCAACTTCATTTACATTAAGTGATTCACTTTCCTCTATATCTATTTCCGAGACTTTATATAATTCTTCTCTTAATTTACTTAATATTCCTGACATTTTATCCTCCTAAAAAGTATTACAAGACACGTTTTTTATTATTATAAATGAAATTATAATATTGCTGTAAGTGTCTTTTCAAGATACATGTATTATTAAGCTGTTAGTATCTTTTCATTATATAATATTGTAAACATTTAACCTTTAGAACAAAATATAATAAAAAAGTGCTATTAATGCACTTTCCCACTTTCTATAATCTTACTTATTAAGTTCTTTACTATTAGCTCTGATTTAGAGCTGCCCTTTTTAAAATATCTAATTTGTGTATAATCAATATTATTTAGGCTTAAATCTACTATATCAATCCTTTCTCCTTCATATATAACGGGTTCTTTCTTTCCTTTTAAAAATATAGATACTTTCATATTTTCTCCTTATATTGTATAAATTTAAACTTAAATCAAGTTGATTCATAATTAATTATTTTATTAGATAAAAATTTTCATAATATTAATAAAACTTAAAATGAAAAAAATATAGTGTTAAGTAGTTTAATACAATAACACTATATTTATAATATCATAATTATTAGTTATTTAAAAATATTAAATGGTTTGCCAATAGGTAAAAATACTTTACCAAAGTGCTTATTTAGAACAGCTGCACCACTTCCATAAAATGAAAAAATTGCAATTCCAAGTTCTGAGTACGCTGCTAAACTATGTGCAAAATGAGGTATAATTCCAAATGAGTTTAACATTAATCCTATAAATAGAAAGTCTATTAAAACAAAAATTATAAATAATACCTTGTGAGTTTCCATTGCACCAATAGTCATAAACAATGTAAATATTAAGTAAGCTAAAAAAGCAAACCCTAATTGTTTTGTATCAGTAGCTGCTGCAAGCTTGTCTCCCAATACACCATTTTGTATAAGCCATGTCATTCCCATAGCATACCAAAAGAAAGCATATGCTCCAAAAGCAGTTGCACCAAATGTATTATTATGTTTAAAATCATTTATACATGCAAATAATTGAGCTGTAGCACCTAAGAAAATAGCCCAAGGTAACACAAGAGATACCCCTTCTGTAAGACCTAATTTTTGAGATGATGCTACTAATGTTATAACAGCTAAACCAAATAATCCTAGAGCTGAAGGATCAGCAACTAAAATCTTTACTTCTTTCGTTTCTTCCATGATTTCCTCCTATGTTGTTGTAATATAAATCAACCTTTAAAAGATTATCAAATATTTATCTTATTGTCAATAAAGTTGTATTTTTAAATATTTTATAACATTTATGAAACTAATGTTATAATCACTATTAGCGCCAATCCATCTACTAATTTTATTATTTCTTCTTAGTAATATAAATTATCTAGTTCATAACTTATGTTGCACTTAAAATTGATTATTTATTTTTGAATTCTTCAATTTTATTAGCAATATCTTCTAGATATTCTAATCTTTCATATTTAAATAAAAGATCTTCTTCTACAGATTCCTTTTCTTTCATAAGCTCATTTAAAGCTCCATAATTTGAAGAGTTTTTTGACATTTTGTCTTCTATTTTAGTAAGTTCATTTTCTAAAGATTCTATAGTAGAATAAATTTCTTCAAATTCTTTTTGCTCTTTAAAAGTAAATTTAGGTTTAGATAAAGTATTTTTATTTTCTTTTTGATAAGACTTCTTTTCTTTTATTTCATTTTGAGATTTTTCAGGTTTTATTTCATACTCTTTATGTATTAAGTAATCACTATAATTACCTACATATTGCTTTATTACGCCATTACCTTGATATGAAAAGATTCTATTACATAATCTATCTAAGAAATATCTATCATGAGATACTATAATTACAACGCCTAAGAATTCATCTAGAAAGTCCTCTAATATCTTTAAGGTTTCAATATCTAAATCATTTGTAGGCTCATCTAGAATAAGTACATTTGGTGATTCCATCAATATTCTAAGTAAATGTAATCTTCTTCGCTCCCCTCCTGATAGTTTTTCTATTGGAGTGTATTGCATTGTACCATCGAAGAGAAATCTTTCAGCTAATTGAGAGGCAGTTATATTATATCCATCCTCAGTTGGTATATTTTCTCCACCTTCTTTTATATAATCTATAGCTCTTTGATTTAAGTCCATATGATTATTATCTTGTGAGAAAGCTCCTATACTTACTGTATCTCCAATTTCTATATCACCCTTATCCGGATCTATAGCACCTATCAGCATATTTATTAAGGTTGTTTTTCCAACACCATTTTTACCTATTACACCTATTCTATCATTTTTAGAAAAAATATAATTAAAATTCTTAATTAAAACTTTATTATCGAAAGTTTTAGAAATATTATTTATTTCTATAATCTTTTTACCTAATCTTCTTCCTACAAAAGGCATTTCTATATCAGTATTTACTGTAAAATACTCAGTATTTACTAATTCATCAAACCTCTGAAGTCTAGCCTTTTGCTTAGTAGTCCTAGCCTTTGCACCTCTTTTTACCCATTTTAATTCTTTTAAAATAAGTTTTTGTCTTTTTTCTTCCTTTGATGCTTCTATTTGTAGCCTTTCTACTTTTTTCTCTAAAAAGTCGCTATAATTACCATCATATAAATAAAGATTTCCTCTATCCAGTTCTAGTATTTTATTTGTTACTCTATCTAAGAAATATCTATCATGAGTAATCATAATTAAAGCACCTTTTCTTGAATTTAAGTAATCTTCCAGCCATTCTATTGATTCTGAATCGAGGTGGTTAGTAGGTTCATCTAGAACTAGTAATTCACAAGGAGTTATTAGTGAAGATGCCAAAAATACTCTTTTTCTTTGACCACCAGATAATTCTGACATTTTTTTATTAAAATCATTTATTCCAAGTTTAGTTAAGATAGTTTTTGCATCACTTTCTAAATCCCATAAATTCATAGTATCTATTTTACTTTGAATTGCTATCAACTTATCATTAAGGGATGTATCATTATTAATCTTTTCTAGTAATTCCTCATACTCCATTAAAAGCTTCATTTCAGGAGTATCTCCTTTAAATATTTGTTCTAATATAGTAGAATTATCATCATATTTTGTATCTTGAGCTAAATACTCTACCC
This sequence comes from Clostridium sp. C8, assembly GCF_001010885.1. Classification (NCBI taxonomy): domain Bacteria; kingdom Bacillati; phylum Bacillota; class Clostridia; order Eubacteriales; family Clostridiaceae; genus Clostridium; species Clostridium sp. C8. Next base: position 56,623 of record NZ_LBMX01000082.1, read on the forward strand.
TTATATTTTTTCCTCTTATTATTTTTCCATCAAAGAATTCATCTCTTCCGGTTAATATTTTAAGTAAAGTTGATTTTCCCGCTCCATTTAATCCTATTAAACCAATTTTATCTCCATCATTTATGTTTAAGGTTATATTGTTTAATAAAACTTTTTCACTATAAGTCTTAGTTATATTTTCTAATGTAATTAAATTCATATTTTTCTCCTTAAATCATTTGTCTATTAGTGTCTAAGTATATTTTAAATAAAAAAGTAAGCTTAGACAACTATAAAAAGTATCTAAGCTTATCTTTTATTGCAAAGCAAGTCTATCTTTATATTTATTTTGTATTAATTTAAATACTGGTACACCTACTACTGTAACAACTACAAATTCTCCAATACCTACTTGAAGCATAGTTAATACTAGTGGAACACCAAGGACATAATTTAACATCCATCCAATTATTACACCATTAAAAATAGTTGGCCATAATGAAGCAATTATTAAACTAAGTTTTTTCGATTTTATATACTTAGCTGTAAGAGATATTGCAGATACACTTAAAAATGTAGCTAAGGTCCCGAAGACAATATCCATAATACCTAGTCCACCTAATATATTTGCTAATAGACATCCTATAGTTAATCCAACTATGTAAAACGGATCTATAAATGCTAACAATACTAAAACTTCTGATAATCTAAATTGTACCGGACCATAGCTTATAGGTGCTAATACTATTGTTAGTGCTGCGTAAATTGCAGCAACTAATGCTGCTTTAACTAATTTTTTTGTTATGTTTTCTTTCAATATAATCTCCTCCAAAATTTCACTTAGAATTTTATCAAAATAAAAAGGTGCCTTAAATAGACACCTCAAAAATATAAAAATACGAAATAAAATTACAAGTATAATACATGTAGAAATAAAATAGAGAGCTCATATAAATGAACCCTCTAGAAATAAAATCACACTTAATACAAATTGCAATTAATTACCGTAGTTTTATTTATAGACAGGAGGTTTCCGAACTGTCTTATTTGATTTTCTTTAATATTATATTTTATAACTTACATAAAGTCAATATATTTTATATTTCATTTAAGTAATTAGCTAATTTAGATAATTCTTTTGTTTTATTTAACCACCAATTTCTTGTCCAAATTCTATATAAGTTAATATTCTTATCTTTTAATGATTTAGATAAATATATATCTTTTAGTAAAATGTAATTTTCTTTTTCTATTATTTCTCCATCAAGAATTACTGCTGTAATTATATTAGAATTAGAATCTTTGATTAGTAAATTTATATTAAACTCATCTACATATGAGTTTCTTTCTATTAGATAGCCTAACTTTTCTAGGTACTTTTGTATTTCAGTTAATATATTATTTTCACTATTAGATATTATTAATTTTCTAGTTTCAGATACTAAAATATTTTTATAATCTTTAAAATTTATATTACTATCAATAGAATTTTTAGAAAAGATTATTATATCATTACTTAAAGTATTAATATAATTTAGTTTCTCATTATCAATTTTATTGACATTTTCAATGATAATTATTTTATCAAATATAAGATTTTTATTGTTTAAATTTGTTAGTGTATTAGTATCTAAATTAGATATTATACAAGGAAATAAACTTTTAAATATTTCTTCATCAGATAAATCTGCTTTATTAATATCATTACTAGATATTTTTAAATTTTCTCTTAATATATTATCCCACGTAGAATTAATTGCAGGTAATAGTAAATTACTTCTATTTACTACATCACCACAAATCTCAATTATTATTTCATCAAAATTTTCATATTTATTTAAAATCTCAGTATTTTTTAATTCTTGATCTTCTATTTCTAAATATAATTTTAATTTAGGAATATTTATAAGAATATTAGTAATATTATTTTTATCTTCTATATTATCATAACAATAGTTTAATATTTCACTTTCTATAGGATTTAAAGATTCAATTTCCTTTTTTATATCTTTAATTCCATAGCATAGATTAATTATTTTCTTATATAAAACTAAAATCTCTTTTAAATCTTCACCTTTAATAAGCTTATTAAATAACTCATTATAAGCTTCCTTTTTTAAAATGTCCTTTAAAAATTTTAATTTATTAAGATGAAAATTTAAATTCTCAAGATTAATTAAATATTCATTTTTTATTTGATTTTCAAAATTAACAAAATTAGTAAGGTTGTTTTCTTGATCTATTAGGTTCTTTTTATTCTTAAATAAACCAAAGAATTTATTTTTCTTTTTTTGAGTAAGCAAATGATAATTATATTTAAAGTTTACTATATTAACTAAATTATTTATATCGTTATACTTCATATCAGGATTAATAGAAAATGTTTCTATAAAATCCGAAGTATATTGAGATTCAATAAAAGAAATTTTAAACTCAGCATCTTTTACTAACTCATCTATTTTACTAATTATTAAATCTAATTCATTATAATTAATTTTATCTTTTAGAATTTTTATCATATTATTGTTAGTAAATCTTCTATATCTTATATACCTTTTTATTACATCAGAGTTTATAAGTTTATTTACAGTACTATAAATTTCACTATAGCTATATTTTTCAAGGGGCTTCTTTATTCTAAAAATCTTATAATACTTAAAAAGATAGTCATATTTGCTTAAACAATTATTAGTTATAGTATATTTGTCTAATATAGATAGTGATTTCTCACTTTGATCAGTAAAAAAGCTTAATATAGATCTTATAAGATTCACATTTTTATCAATATTTCTTGATAGTAAATTTACTTTACTTATAAGTGTTTTGCCTGTTAACTGTGGTAAACTTAATATTTGTTCTTTTACACAAGCATCAATATCAATATTTTCTTTAAATTGAATAACTCTACTTCCTAAGGATGTTATAATTTCACTTTCTTTAATTTCATTAATATAAGTGTTTGATAAAACTAATATTTGTTTTTTATTAAACAAAAAATCAGATAAAAGATAGTTAAATATATCCAATAAACATTCATAACTATGCTCAGTAATTATTAAATGTTCATATTCATATGAATATTTCAAAATCAATTCAGATATATAGCTAAAATTATATAAGTCTAAAACATTTTTTTCTTTATCAAAATCATTTACCATATATTAAATTTCGTTGCTAATCTAAAGCAACTCCTCCCCATTTAATTTAAAGTTAATAGTTTTAATACAATATATTCATAAAAATTAAAAATTATAATAAGTTTTAATTTATAATTTTACTTTATTGTCTATAATAACTAATAGCTTAAAATTAAGGAGTTGATCTTTTGAAGAAAATTTATAAATACATAGTAACATTTTTTGCAACATCTTTTGTAACTATTATAATTATTGTGTTTCACTTCAAAGGTGCACTTATATTGACATATGATATTATTAAAGAATTAAAAAATTCAGATAAGAGTATTGCTACACTAGGTGAATTAACAGACTATTATGCATCTACATCTATGGATGTAATGAATTTGAAGTATAAGGAAAGTACCTCTAACGAAGTATTTTTAGACATATATAAACCTACTAAAACAAATGAATCCTCACCTGTTATTATATATGTCCATGGAGGAAGTTGGATATATGGAGATAATGGAATACCTATAGGCTTGGACCCTATAGTAAATGCATTCAATAAAAGGGGGTTTACTATAATAAGTTTATCTTATCAACTATTAAAAGAAGATACTCCTATATCTAATCCAATAAGTGATGTAAAAGATGCAATAAGGTGGGTTTATAAAAATAAAGAAGAATACAATTTTAATACTAATGAAATTGGATTGCTTGGAATATCTTCAGGAGCTCATTTATCTTTACTTGCGGCTTATTCAGAAGAAGATGATTTTATGGGAGATGAAGATCTAGCAAAGTATCCTTCAAATGTTAAATATGTTATTGATGTTTTTGGTCCAACCGAGTTATCTACTTTAGATTTTTCATTAGTAGAAGATACTTATAAAGAAGGTATTGAAAAGTTAAAAGAAACCCCCTTTTTTAAGGAAGCTTATAGTCCTATTAATTATGTAAATGAAAACTCTCCAAGTACTTTAATAATACATAGTAAAAATGATGAATTAGTGCCTTATAAAAATTCATTAGATTTATACTCTAAACTTCAACAATTAAAAATAAGTTCTAAGTTACTTACCTTAAGTTCTGGAGGGCATAATTTTTACGGTTTTGATAATAAAGAAATTGCAGCATTAATATTTGAAACATTAAAATTTCTTTCTTCTAATACCTCATTATAAAAAAATAAATAACCAGTTAATAAATATTCTGATTTAAATATCAAATATCAAATATCTATTAACTGGAATTTAACTTTATTTTATATTAAATTATATTCTAAAAAATCATTTATAATCTTAGTAACAATAAAAATATCAAAACTATAAAATATATTTTTTTTATATATTATAAGTAACTCCATATTTAGTGTAGTATTCATCTATAGTTTTCTTCATATTATCATCTATATATACTTTGCCATTTATTTCTCTATTATATAAATAAGTTACAATTTCCTTCATTGTAACTATAGGATATGTACTTATACCAAATATCTCTTTTATTTCTTCTTGAGCAGATTTTTCAGATTTCCCTTTTTCCATTCTATCTACTGATATAATAAGTCCTCGTATATCTATATTTCCTTGTGCTTTTAAAATTGGTACTGTTTCATGTATAGATGTACCAGCAGTCATAACATCCTCAACTATTACAATCCTCGTATCATCTTTAATAGAGCCTCCTAAAAGTATTCCACCTTCACCATGATCTTTAATTTCTTTTCTGTTTGAACAATAATTTACATTGATATTATATAATTCATTTAAAGAAATTGCTGTGGTTACTGTTAACGGAATCCCTTTATATGCAGGTCCAAATAATACATCTAAATCTTCCTTAAAATGTTCATATATAGTCTTAGCATAAAATTCTCCTAATTTTTTTAATTGTATTCCTGTAGTGTAATTACCTGTATTTATAAAAAATGGAGTTTTTCTACCACTTTTAGTTAAAAAATCTCCAAATTTCAATACATTACTTTCAATCATAAATTCAATAAATTCTTCCTTATATCTTTCCATATTACCAATTCCTTTCTAATAAACAAATATTAAATATAAAAAAATTAATATTATACGTATAAGTTATTTATAATTTTATCATTATTTTATATAAAATACTAATGTTTTGAAAGAAAAAAGCATTAAATAAAAATTTAATGCTTTTCTCCTTTAAATTGTGAATATCAAATTTTATCCTCTAGCTTCTTTATTTAATTCATATAATCTTTGTCTTTCTGGTAATGTAAGTTCAGTAGCACCTTCTCTTTTTTCAATAAGCTTTTGTAATTCTTGAAATTTTGCATCACCTAATTTAAGTTTTATTATTTCTGCTTTCATATTTTTTAGTTCATTTTTTTCAGAAATATTTAATGTCTCACCATTATTAATTTTTTCTCTTAGAATATTTAGTTTTTCTTTTTGTGATGCATCTAGATAGCCTTCATTTTTTGGAGTCCAAAAGTCATCAAATTTGTCTTTATTTAAGGCAATACTTATATTATTTGAAACTCTAAAAGCATTGCCTTTATTTTTTACATCATCAGCTTGTACGATATTAAATTTCGAAAAGTTTATTAGGGTCGCTGCTAAAATAAAAAATGTAGATAATTTTTTAATCATCTTTTGTACCTCCTTTTTTAGATATTCACATTATTAGTATGTGAATAATTTTAAATTTTAAATAAAGAAATTTTTACTATAATAAACTAATTTTAAAATTATGAATATTATTAATTGTAAATACTAAAATAAGCAAGCAAAGACAATTAATCTTTTAGTTGTAAATACTTATCTACAGACAATGCAGCTTCTAATCCTTCTCTAATTGCCCATACAACTAAAGATTGCCCTCTCCTAGCATCACCACATACAAATATTTTTTCTTTATTAGTTATAAAATTTTTATATTCTGCTTTAATATTACCTCTATTATCTAAATCTACACCAAAACTATTACTTATATATTCTTCAGTTCCTAAAAAGCCCATTGCTAGTAATACTACATCTACTTCAAGTATTTCTTCACTATTAGGTATTTCTCTAAATGACACTCTACTATTTTCATCTTTAATCCATTCAACTTTTACAGTAATAGCAGACTTTACATTACCTTCTTCATCACCAATAAACTCTTTTACACTAGTACAATATCTTCTAGGCTCATATCCTAATACTTCTATTGCTTCTTCTTGTCCATAATCTACCTTTAATGTTCTACTCCATTGTGGCCATGGATTATTAGAAAGTCTTTCCTTTGGAAGAGGATTAGTTATTTCTAATTGAATTACAGATTTACACCCTTGTCTAATAGATGTTGCTACACAGTCAGTACCAGTATCTCCGCCACCGATTATTAATACATTTTTATCTTTACATGAAATAAAGTTACTACTTTTATTACCATTATCTAATAATTGTCTTGTATTTTCTTTTAAATAGTTTACTGCAAATTCTATTCCCTTTAAATTTCTGCCTCTAACATTTAGATCTCTAGGTTTTGTAGCTCCAGTTGCTAAAACAATAGCTTCATAATCTTCTAATACTTTTTCCTTTAATTCATTATCTTTACATATATCAGATTTAGTGAAAAATTTAATTCCCTCTTCTTCCATTAAATTAACTCTTCTGTTTACTACATCTTTATCTAGCTTCATATTAGGAATTCCATACATTAAAAGTCCACCAATTCTGTCTTCTCTTTCATATACCTCTACAGAATAGCCAAGCTTATTTAAAAGATAACTGCTTGCAAGTCCAGCTGGTCCAGAACCTATTACTGCAACCTTCTTGTTATTTCTATATTTTGGGGGAGTTGCTACAATTTTTTTATCATTAAAAGCTTTCTCTATTATATATCTTTCATTTTCCTTTATGCTTACAGCAGGAGAATTAATTGATACTGTACAGGCTGATTCACAAGGAGCTGGACAGACTCTACCTGTGAATTCTGGAAAAGGATTTGTTTTTAAAAGTCTTTTTAAGGCTAAGTCCCAATTTTCTCTATATATTAAATCATTAAACTCTGGTATTAAATTATTTAATGGACATCCTGATGCCATTCCATTTATAAGAATACCTGATTGGCAAAATGGCACACCACAATCCATACATCTTGCACCTTGTTTTACTTGTTCATCTTCTGAAAGTAAATTGTGAAACTCCTTATAATGAGTTATTCTTTCTTTAGTAGGAGTATTTATTCCTACTTTTCTTTCAAATTCTAAAAATCCAGTTGGTTTTCCCATTATATAGCACTCCTTTCATAAAATGCTGCAAGTAAAGCATCTTCATTGTTTAAACCTTCAGCCTTCTTTTTATCAATTAAAGTAATTATTTTTTTATAATCATTTGGAACTACTTTAACAAAATGTTTACTTTCATTAGTCCAATTATCTAATAATATTCTTCCAAGGTCAGATTCTGTAGTTTCAACATGTTCTTCTATTAAAGCTTTAAGATTTTCTAAATCATTAGAATCTAAATTCTCTATTTTAACCATTTCTTTATTTAAATTATTGTTAAATTGCTCTTTTTTATTGTATACATAAGCAATTCCACCACTCATACCAGCTGCAAAGTTTATTCCACATTCACCAAGTAAAACTACAACTCCACCTGTCATATATTCACAACCATGTGCTCCAACACCTTCAACAACAGCTGTTGCTCCAGAATTTCTAACACAGAATCTTTCTCCAGCAATACCATTTATAAAGACTTTTCCAGATGTAGCACCATATAATGCTACGTTACCAATTATTATATTTTCTTCAGGTTTTATGTCACAATCCTTAGGATTCTTAACTATTATTTTACCTCCAGATAATCCCTTACCTAAATAATCATTACAATCTCCAGTAACCTTTATTGTAACCCCTTTAGGTACAAAGGCTCCTATACTTTGTCCACCAGCACCAGTACAGTTTAATATTATTGAATCATCATTTAAAGTATTGTATCCATATTTTCTAGTTATTTCAGAACCAAGTAGTGTTCCAAGTGTTCTATCAGTATTCATTATATCTATATCCATATTTATAGGCGTTTTTCCATCAAAATTCTTATTAACCATAGGAATTAATAAGTCTTTATCTAGAGTGTTAATGCTTGGTGAGCTATAATTTTTATTAAACTTATTTGCTATAAAGAATCTTTTATCTTGAATAAAAACTGATGATAAATTAATTTTGCTACGTTTAAAGCCTTTAATATTTTCTTTTTGTTTTAATCTATCAAAACGTCCTACCATTTCTTCAACAGTTCTAAATCCTAATTTAGCCATGTATTCTCTTAATTCTTCTGCAATAAAATACATAAAGTTAATTACATATTCAGGTTTACCACTAAATCTTTTTCTTAGTTCCTTATTTTGAGTTGCTATTCCAACAGGGCAAGTATCTAAATTACAAACTCTCATCATAGCACATCCTAAGGATATAAGAGGAGCTGTTGCAAATCCAAATTCTTCAGCTCCAAGTAGTGCTGCTATTGCTACATCTCTACCTGTCATAAGCTTACCATCTGTTTCTAATCTAACTCTATCTCTTAAACCATTTAAAATTAATGTTTGATGAGTTTCTGCAAGTCCAAGTTCCCATGGTAATCCAGCATTCTGAATTGATGTCTTAGGAGAAGCTCCTGTACCACCATCATGTCCTGAAATTAAAATTAAAGAAGCTCCAGCCTTTGCGACACCAGTTGCTACTGTTCCTACTCCTGCTTCTGAAACAAGCTTTACTGAAACATCAGCTTTATGATTAGCCTGTTTTAAATCGTATATAAGTTGAGCTAAATCTTCTATTGAATATATATCATGATGTGGTGGTGGAGATATAAGTCCAACTCCTGTAGTTGCACCTCTTGTTTTAGCTATCCAAGGATATACTTTATTACCTGGTAATTGTCCACCTTCACCTGGTTTTGCCCCTTGAGCCATCTTTATTTGTAGTTCATCTGCATTAACTAAATATTCAGATGTAACTCCGAATCTACCAGAAGCAATTTGTTTTATTGAGGATCTTCTTAAATCTCCATTTTCATCAGCCACAAATCTATTGCTGTCTTCTCCACCTTCACCAGTGTTAGATCTACCACCGATTCTGTTCATAGCTATAGCTAAAGCTTCATGAGCTTCTTTAGAAATTGAACCATATGACATAGCTCCTGTTTTAAATCTTTTTACAATAGATTCAACTGGTTCAACCTCATTTAATGGTATTGGATTATTTAAGAATTTAAAATCCATTAAACTTCTTAAAGTTATAAAACTTTCATCGTTATTTAGTAAATTTGAATATTCTTTAAAAAGGCTATAGCTCCCTGTTTTCGTAGCTTCTTGTAATTTATGAATTGTCAATGGATTATACAAATGTTCTTCTTTTCCAGATCTTAATTTATCTTTTCCTATTGAATCTAAAGTGAATTCAAAGTTTATACTGCTCTTTTTAAATGCATTATTATGTCTAATTAATACCTCTTCTTGTATTTCTTTTAAGGAAATACCACTTATTCTACTAACTGTATTTGTAAAGTATTTATTAATAACTTCATTATTTATACCTACAGCTTCAAGTATTTGAGCACCTCTATATGATTGAATCGTTGATATACCCATTTTTGAAATTATTTTTACTAGTCCCTTTAGTACAGACTTATTATATTTTTTTATAGCTACATCGTAATCTTCATTTAACAAGCTATCTTCTTTTAATTGCTTTATACATTCATAAGCTAAGTATGGATTTATAGCAGATGCTCCAAAGGATATAAGTGTTGCAAAATGATGAACTTCTCTAGGTTCAGCACTTTCAATTATTATATCTATTTTGCTTCTAAGTCCCCTTCTAATAAGATAATGATGAACTGAAGAAAGAGCCAATAATGAAGGTATAGGTATTAACTTATTATTTACTCCTCTGTCTGTTAAAATTAAAATATTATAATCTTCATTACATGCTTTTTCAACTTCTATTGATAAGTTTTTAAGAGCCTTTTCTAAATCATATTCTCCATTTTCTCTGCCATATAAAATACTTATTGTTTTAGTTTTAAAGTTTTCACTATCTATATTCTTTATCTTTGATAAATCCTCATTTGATAGAATTGGTGAAGCTAGCTTTATTTGCTTACAGTTATTTTCTGAATCCTCTAATATATTTCCTTGTGATCCTACATAAACTGTAGTTGATGTAATAATTTCCTCTCTTATTGCATCTATAGGCGGATTTGTTACCTGAGCAAATAATTGCTTAAAGTAATTAAATAGTAATTGTGGTGTATCTGATAAAACAGCAAGTGGTGTATCAACTCCCATTGAAGATAATGGTTCTTGTCCAGTTTCACTCATTGGAAGAATTGTATTTTTCAAATCATCATAACTATAACCAAATGCTTTCATCATTATATTTCTTTCATCATCAGAGATGTTTATAGTATCATCTGAAGATGTTTTTATTTTATCTAAGGTTAAAATGTTATTTTCTATCCATTTTAAATAAGGTAATCTTGAGTAATATTTTTCTTTTAATTCAGAATCATCTATAAATTTCTTGTTTTTAGTATCAACTAAAAGTATTTTTCCTGGAGTTAATCTTCCTTTAGATACTATTTCTTCATTTTTGATATCAAGAGCACCAACTTCAGATGATAATATTAAATTATTATCTTTAGTTACATAATATCTAGCAGGTCTTAATCCATTTCTATCTAGGGTTGCTCCCATCACATCTCCATCAGTAAATACTATAGCTGCTGGTCCATCCCATGGTTCCATTAAAGTTGCATTATATTCAAAAAATGCTCTTTCAGCATTAGATATAGATTTATTTTTATCCCATGGCTCAGGAACAAGCATCATTATTGCTTCTTCAATATTTCTTCCATTCATAATTAAAAATTCTAGTGTATTATCTAATATTGCAGAGTCTGATCCTTCAGTATTTATTATAGGTAATACTTTTTTAAAATTTTCACCAAATACCTTTGATTTTAAATTACCTTCTCTTGCAAATAAACTATTTATGTTACCTCTAAGAGTGTTAATTTCACCATTATGAATTATATATCTATTAGGATGAGCTCTTTTCCAACTAGGAACAGTATTCGTACTATATCTTGAATGCACCATTGCTATTGAAGACTCTACTTTTGCATTTGTTAAATCTTTATAAAAGTTTTTAAGTTGTCCTGATAGAAGTAATCCTTTATAAACAATTGTTTTACATGAAAGTGATGAAATATAAGCATTCTCAGTAACTAGCTCTTTTTCGAATCTTCTTCTTAATATATATAATCTTCTTTCAAATTCTTTAAAGTCTTTAATTTCAGAAGGCCTCTCAATTATAACCTGCTTAAAACATGGCATTGATGAAATAGCAAAACTTCCTAATTCTGCTGGATTTATTGGAACCCCTCTCCAAGCTAAAATCTTAAGTCCTTCTTCTACACATAGTTTTTCAAAAATTCTTATACAATTTTCTCTATCAAACTCATCTATTGGTAAAAAGAACATTCCGACTGCATATTCTTCTTCTTTTGGTAATATAACACCTAATCTCTGGAGTTCTTCTTTAAAAAATCTGTGAGGTATTTGGAATAGTATACCTGATCCATCCCCAGTCTTCCCATCTGCTCCTGTTCCACCCCTATGTTCTAAATTAATTAAAATATTTAACGCATCTTCTACAGCCTTATGAGTTTTTTTTCCGTCAATATTTACAACTGCGCCTATTCCGCATGCATCATGTTCAAATGAACTTCTATATAGTCCTATATCTTTATGCATTTTTATCCTCCTTTCAATATTTTCTTATAGACAAATAGAGTTTTATACTAATCCTATTCATTTAATTAAATAGATTAGTATAAAACTTAGTTATTTATCTGATAAAATTTTGTTTGAAAAATCGACCATTTTTAAGCCTAGATCCATGCTACATTTTTGGATATATCGAAATGCTTCATTTTCAGTTAATCCTTTTTGTTGCATAAGTAAACCTTTTGCTTTTTCAATGACTTTTCTTTCTTTAATTTTTGTTTCTAGTACATCTACCTTTTCTTTTAGTTTTCTTACTTTTCGCTCACTTTGATAAATCATATCTAATGAATTTATTAATATAGAATTATTTATGGGACTAGATATACAAAATATATCTGTTTCTTCTTGAACAAAAGACTTATATGGCTCATTTACTACTGCAAGAAAACTACACATTTCTCCAATATTATTATATATATCTATTAAATTCATATCCTTAAATTTGTAACCACTAATAACTATAGAAGGTGCTAGTTGTCTTATAGCACGTATAAGTTCATTTCCATAAGTGCATACAGTTAAAACATTATAGCCACTTCCCATTAAAACAGCTTTGATTTTTTGTCCTATGTCTTCATTATTTAGTGCAACTATAACATCTATTGCCATTTACATTGCTCCCTTACAAGTAAAAATTAATATTGTTTTAAATAGTTATCTAGCTCCCACATATGAACTTTACTTCTATAATCATCCCATTCAACTTTTTTTGCTTTTATATAATTGTTGAAAGTATGCTCTCCTAGTGTTTTCTTTACTAATTCACTCTCTTCCATATATTTAATAGCTTCTTCTAAGCTGCCTGGTAAGTTATCAATACTTTCTAATTCCCTTTCTTCTGCTGTCATTTTAAATATATTTTTTTCTATTCTTGCAGGTGGAACTAAGTTATTCTTAATACCATCAAGTCCAGCGGCTAAAAGACATGCTAGAACTAAGTAAGGATTTGCACTTGGATCTGGACATCTAAGTTCAATTCTAGTACCATTTCCTCTTGAAGCAGGAACCCTTATTAAAGGACTTCTGTTTTTTGCAGACCAAGCTATATAAACTGGAGCTTCATATCCTGGAACTAGTCTCTTATATGAATTAACTAGTGGATTAGTTATTGCTGATATCCCCTTAATATTCTTAATTAAACCAGCTATGAAACTATAAGCTGTTTTACTTAATCCTAATTCATCATTTTCATCCACAAAAGCATTTTTCCCATCTTTGTTTAATGACATATTTATATGCATTCCTGAACCATTTATACCAAAGAAAGGCTTAGGCATAAATGTAGCATGTAACCCATGTCTTTGAGCTATTGATTTAACAACCAACTTAAAGGTCATTATATTGTCAGCAGTTGTTAAAGCATTTTCATACTTAAAATCTATTTCATTTTGTCCAGCTGCAACTTCATGATGTGAAGCTTCTATTTCAAAGCCCATATCTTCTAAAACTAAGCTAATATCTCTTCTAACATTTTCTCCAGCATCTAAAGGACTTAAATCAAAGTATCCTGCATCATCTTGAGTTTTTAGTTTAGGATTTCCATACTCATCCGTATCTAATAAGAAAAACTCACATTCAGGTCCAACATTCATTGAATATCCTAAAGCCTCTGCTTCTTTCAAAACATTTTTTAAAACATTTCTTGGATCTCCTTCAAATGGTGTTCCATCAGGTCTATATACATCACATATTAAACGTGCAACTTTACCTTGTTGCGGTCTCCATGGAAAAATTACAAAGCTATCTAAGTTTGGTCTTAAATACATATCTGACTCTTCTATTCTAACAAAGCCAGATATAGATGAACCGTCAAACATTATTTGATTATCTAAAGCTTTTTCTAATTGCCTATCTGTTATTGCAACATTTTTTAATGCTCCAAAAATATCAGTAAATTGTAATCTAATAAATTTAACCCCATTTTCTTCTACTAATTTTTTAATATCTTCTCTTGAATATTTTGGCATAAAGTACTCCCCCTTAAATTTTTTATAAAAAAAGGCGAACAATAGAAAGCTTTCTATTGAACGCCGTTGTTCAAGTTATTTTTTACCATTATATTATTATTTTATTTATTTTGCAACTATTTTTTGAAAATTTTTTTAATAAACTTCATTATTTCTATATATTTTATATTATTTGTTTAGAATATCTATTATAATCGTAAAATAAACTAAGAAAGTTTATTAACAAATCTTTTTATTCTCTTTACTGCTTCAATCAAATCTTCGGTAGAAGAAGCGTAACATGCTCTTATATATCCTTCTCCACATTCGCCAAAAGCATTACCTGGAACCGCTAGAACCTTCTCTTCCATTAATAATTTCTCACAAAATTCATCTGAACTCATTCTTGTTGATTTTATGCAAGGAAAGACATATAATGCCCCCATCGGCTCAAAACAATCTAATCCCATTTCTCTAAACCCTTCAACAAGGATACGTCTTCTTCTATTATATTCTCTAGACATTTCTTTAACACTATCATCACCATTTTTCAGCGCTTCTATAGCTGCATATTGAGCAGTTGTTGGTGAACACATTATTGCATACTGATGTATCTTTTTTAAGGCCTCTATTAATATTTTATTTCCACAAACATAGCCTAATCTCCAACCAGTCATTGCATAAGCCTTAGAAAATCCATTTATAACTAATGTTTTATCTCTTACTTCACTAAAACTAGCAATTGAAAAGTGATCTTTATCATAAGATAATTCAGCATAAATTTCATCAGATAAAATTATTATTTCTCTATCTTTTAACACATCAACTATATCTTTTAACTCGTCTTTTGTCATAATAGCTCCAGTTGGATTATTAGGAAATGGAATTATTACAACTTTTGTTTTAGGGGTTATAGCTTCTTCTAAAAGTTTAGCTGTTAATTTAAACTCATCCTCAGCTCTTAAATTAATTATTTTAGGTGTAGCGCCACAAAATGTTGCACATCCTTTATATGCTACAAAACTAGGCTCTGGAATTATAACCTCATCTCCAGGTCCTACAAGGGCTCTTAATGCTAAATCTATTCCTTCACTTCCACCAACAGTTACTAATATTTCGCTAGATGAATCATAGTTTAGGTTAAACCTTCTATTTAAATATTTTGATATTTCTTCTCTTAATTCAATAAAACCAGCATTAGAGGAGTAATGAGTTTGTCCTTTTTCTAATGAATAAATACCTGCTTCTATAACATTCCATGGAGTAACAAAATCAGGTTCTCCAACACCTAAGGATATAACATCATCCATTTCATTGATTAAATCAAAATATTTTCTTATACCTGATGGCGGCATATTCCTAACATTGTCTAATATCATATCTTCTAAAATCATATAAAAATAGCCTCCCTATCTTCAGTTTTTCTTTCCTTAAATATAGTTCCATGATCTTTATATTTCTTTAGTACAAAGTGTGTAGCAGTACCTGTTACATATTCTTGAACTGCAAGCTTTTCAGATACAAATAAAGCTACCTCTTTCATTGTTTTCCCTTCTACAATTACAGTTAAATCAAATCCACCTGAAGACATTAAATAACATGCTTTAACTTGCTTAAATTTATATATTCTTTCTGCAACTTTATCAAATCCAGCACCTCTTTGAGGGGTTATCTTAACTTCTATTAAGGCTGTAACTGTTTCCTTACCTGTATTTTCCCAATTGATAAGAGCCGTATATCCTGCTATTATGCTTTTTTCTTCATAGTCCCTTATGGCTTCTCTTACTTCCTCTATTGTTTTTCCTGTCATTAATGCAATTTCTTCATCACTGTACCTACTGTTTTTTTCCAATACTTCTAAGATCTCATCCATTTTAAATACCTCCATATAAAAAAATAAGTCCTTCATCCACACAAAGGGACGAAGGACACTGTTTCGCGGTACCACCCTAATAAGTAAAATTTAATTTACTCACTCAGCTTGAATATATACAATATTCAATTCTCTATAACATGAGAAAACGTCAATATCTAATTAAGAATTTACATTCTTATTTTTCAATACGAGATTCAAAGGCTGCTTCATTTAACATATCATACTAATTTTCCACCTAAATATAGCTCTCTTTAATGCTTAGTTAAAATACTCTTCCTTATCATTATCTTTTAAATATTCTATTTTTTATTATTATAATAACAAAGTAACAAAACTTCAATAGGTTTTTTATATAAAAAGTAAATTATTTTTATTATTATCTGATTCTTAAATTTTTGTTTCCTTCATCATTTGAAAAAATAAGAGAAAACAAAATACTAAACAGTAAAATAACTAGTATTAATAATATTGAAATTGATACAGAAATTTCAATATTAAAATATAAAATTAGGAGCTTTAAACCTGTAAACATTAGTATTAATGCTACTCCATATTTCATAAATTTGAACATTCCATTTAATCTATTAAGTATATAATACATACTCCTTAAACAAATAATAGCAAATATATTTGAAGTATATACTATAAGCGGATTTTGAGTTATAGAAAAAATTGCAGGAATAGAATCTAAAGCAAACAATACGTCTGAACTTTCTATTATTATTAAAATTATAAACAATGGTGTAGCATAAAGCCGTTTATTTATTTTTACAAAGAATTTATGCCCTTCTAATTTATCATGAATAGGTATAACCTTTTGGAAAACTCTAATAATCGGATTTTTACTAAAATCAATATTATTATCGCTATGAAACATCATTTTAGCACCACTAAATATTAATATAATTCCAAATATATATATTATAAAATGGAATTTATTTATAATTTCTATACCTAATATTATAAATATAAGTCTTAATACCATTGCTCCTAATATTCCATATTTTAAAACTCGTTGTTGAAACTCTAATGGTATTTTAAAAGTCGAAAATACCATTAGGAACAAAAATAAATTATCTAAGCTAAGAGACATTTCAATTATATATCCACCTAAAAATTCAACAGCTGGTTTTAGTCCAAATGAGAGATATATGTATATATTAAATATTATAGCTAGTCCTATCCAAAATATTAAATTAAAAAAAGATTTTTTTACCCTCATATAAATACACTTCCTAAAAGATTATTCTTGGTATTATATGAAAATTAAATTTAATTTATTTCAATATAGATAAAAAAGTCGTCAAAGCGAGCTTACCGAACCGTCGATTTTTTTGTTCATGTGCATTTCCAAAGTTTGCTTGAGGAAAATCTCGTCCGTTCACTTTATTCTATTTTTTTACTCTATAGGAATAACTTTAACAACTTATATCCCATAAATGACTTATCTAAAGATTTTTAAGATATAATTTCCTATAGAGTAAAAAAGGAGCTACCATATGATAGCACCTAAATATAATTATTATACTTCACCAATAAGAGAAAACGGTTGAGCTCTTACTATCTTAACATTTACTAAGTCTCCAGCTTTTATATTCTCTCCAACAAAATTAACTAATTTTCCATTTCTTGTTCTTCCAGTTAATTTAGTTTCATCATTCTTACTCGGACCTTCTACTAATACTTCTACAACTTTTCCTTCATATACCTTATTACTTCTTATAACACCATCATTTACAGCTTTAATAAGTCTATCAAATCTATGGTGTTTATCAGCATCAGGAACTTGATTCAACATCATATCAGCAGGCGTATTGTTTCTTCTTGAATATATGAAAGTAAATGCAGAATCATATCCAACTCTTTCCACTAAATCTAAGGTTTCTAAGAAATCTTCTTCAGTTTCTCCTGGGAAACCAACTATAATATCTGTTGTTAATGATACATCTGGAATTTCCTTCTTTATCATATCTACTAACTCTAAATAGTATTCTTTAGTATAATGTCTGTTCATCTTCTTAAGTATTTTATCAGATCCACTTTGAACAGGAAGATGAATTTGTTCACATAACTTATCACATTCCTTTATTGCTAAAATAACATCCTTATTTAAATCTTTTGGATGAGATGTCATAAATCTTACTCTTTCTATACCATCAACTTCATTTATTTTTCTTAGAAGCTTAGCAAAATCTATATTTTCCTCTAATTCTTTTCCATAAGAGTTAACATTTTGCCCTAAAAGCGTTATTTCCTTATAGCCTTTTCCTACTAAATCCTTTATTTCATTTATAATATCATCTGATTTTCTACTTCTTTCTCTGCCTCTTACATATGGAACTACACAGTATGTACAGAAATTATTACATCCATACATTATAGTAACAAAAGCTTTTACATCACTTTGTCTATCTATCGGTACTCCTTCTACAATATCTGTTTCCTTATTAAATATTTCTTTAACCTGAACTCCTTCTGTTCTAACTCTATTTAAGTATTCTGGAAATTTATACGCGTTATGCGTTCCAAATATTATGTTAACATGTGGAAATTTCTTTAAAATTTTATCTGCCATACCTTCTTGTTGCATCATACATCCACATACTGCAATTATTAAATCAGGATTTTTCTTTTTTAAATGTTTTAACTCACCTAAGTTACCAAAAACTTTATTTTCAGCATTTTCTCTTACACAACAAGTATTATATATAATTATTCCTGCTTCTTCCAAAACTTCTGTTTTAGTATATCCAACCCTTTTTAGCATACCAGATAATTTTTCTGAGTCTTCCTCGTTCATCTGACATCCCCAAGTTTCTATATAATATTTCAAATCTCTAACTTCTTCCTTCATAAGTATTCTCCTTGCTATTTTAAAAATATATTTTCCCCATTAACATTATAATAAATATCTAACAAATTTAAAATACTTAAAGCAAAAATTGCTAAATTCCTTTAATTTATTTTTGTATTTAAAAGGACTGCATTTAAGCAGTCCCATATCTAAATTTCATTCCTTAAGTTTTCAAAAGGATATTCTATGAATGACTTCCATTAAATCTAATCTATAAAGTAAGAAAACATATATACATTTTTTATGGTCTTTCCCATACAACAATCTTATAACTTTCTTTAAATCCAATCCATTTATATAAATTGATTGCAGCAGTATTGTTACTATCAACTCTAATGGCTAATTCTTTTATTCCCGATTTTTTAGCATAAAGTATTATATCATTCAAGAGTAATTTTCCTAGTCCAATGCCTCGGAAATCCTTTATTATTCCAAAGTTAACTATTGTGTACATATCTCTATTAAATATTATTTGACCATACCCAATATACAAGTTATTAATCATTCCAAATATACACAAATCTTTTAGAAAATAATCTTGAGTCATGTCACTATATATATCATCTATATTAAGAGGTCTTCTATTCCATTCACCAAAAATATCATTTTGAATATTACATCTTAATTCTTCGTCCTTACCTATTATTAATTTTCTTGTAGAAAATACTGTGGATGAATTAAAATGATTCTTAAAATAATAATTATTTATAATTTTATTATATATATCATAAATTCTTTCATTATTATTATAATTTTCTATATTCATTTTCATAAGTAAAGTATATCTTTGCTTTTTAAAACCTAACTTATCTAAAATAATATTATTCTCTACAGTATCAACAGCTTCATAAGATAAAATATTACTATTAAAAGAAGATAGTATATTTTCTTTAATTAAGTTTATATATTTACTGTCTATATATAAAGCCCAAACCTTAATAAAGTTATCCATTGGTGTTTCATACCATATATAGCCTATAGAAGTATTATCTAATTTTATTATTCTCATAAATTTTCTATACAAAAACTTAATTAAAAAGTTTTGATTATCATAGCATTTAAAAAAATCCTTATCATAGTTTAGCTTCTTTAAGCTTTTAGAATATAATTCTTTAAATGACTCCATGTTATTTAATGTCAATTTTTCTAACATTATTTATAAACCCCTTTATTCTCTATATAAATTAGTATACTTCCTTAATAATATTTAGGTCAAGATATAATAGCATAATTAATAACACACTTTGCTACAATACCATAAGAGAAAAGTTAATATTTTTTTTAGTAAAATATCCTTATTAAGAGATATACGTATTAAAAGGACACACATATAATTTATATGTGTGCCCTAATATATATATTACTTATTCAGCATCTTTTATGCTAAGAGCAATTTTTTTATTTTCAGAATCTACTGAAAGAATTATTGCTTTTACTTCATCACCAATTTTTAAAACTTCACCTGGATTATTTATTCTTTGGTGAACTATTTTAGAAATATGAACTAATCCATCTACGCCTGGTTCTAGTTCAACAAAAGCACCAAAATCGCTTATTCTTACAACCTTACCTAAGACAGCAGAACCTTCTGGGTATTTTTCTTCAATGTTACTCCATGGTTCTGGAGTTAATGCTTTCATACTAAGAGAAAGTCTATTATTTTCTCTATCAGCTTCAATTACCTTAACATCAACTATTTGCCCTTTCTTTAATGCACTTTCAGCTGACTTTACATGATTCCATGAAATTTGAGATAAATGTATCAATCCATCAACACCATTTACATCAGCAAAAGCACCAAAGTTAGTAAATCTCTTTATTTCTGCCTTAACTACATCACCAACACTTATATTTTCCCAAGCTGCATCTTCTATTACCTTTTTCTCTTCTTCTAATATTACTCTTCTAGACGCAATTATTCTTAAATTTCCTTCAATTGAAAAATCTATTAATCTAACTTCTAGTTCTTTTCCTACTAAATTACTTCTATCATTTGCAAATCTTATATCTACTTGTGAAGCAGGTATAAATACTCTGATACCTTTATAATTAGCTACCAGTCCTTTTTCCTTAGATTCTTTTATTTTAACAGAAAAAGTTTCTTTATTATCAAATAACTCTTGAAGTTCTTGTAGTGTCTTTTTCTTTTCATATTCTAATCTTGAAAGAACTACGTTTCCATCTTCATTTTTTAACTTTATAACTTTAGCTGTTATTTCATCACCTATTTTTATTGAATCAAGATATGAAGCTAAGTTTTCTTCTGTAGTTAATTCCTTAAACGGAATAACTCCATCTAATTTATATCCAACTAAAGATATAACGACTTCTTCTCTTCCAATAGATAAAACTTCACCTTTGATTTCATCTCCAATTCTAAATCTTCTATCCATTTCTTCCATCAGCTTTAATTGATCTTCCATATTAATCTTTCCCTCCATAATATCAATTACTTCTTTTATTATCCAGTCAGGAGTAGATGCTCCAGCAGTAACCCCAACAACTTTTTCTTTATTTTCTTCTATAAATTCTTTAGTAATTTCTTTAGCATTTTCTATATGAATTGTATTCTGACAATTTGATTTAGCAATTTGGTAAAGCTTAGTTGTATTAGAACTATTTTTTCCTCCAACTACAATCATAGTATCGACAGTCTTTGATAATTCATTAGCACTTTTTTGTCTTACTTCTGTTGCAGAACAAATAGTATTAAATGCTAAAAGTTCTTTTGAATTTGAAGATAAATTACTTAAAGTATTTTTCCAAGTTTCTTCTTTTTCAGTAGTTTGAGATACAACACATATTTTATTAGGTAACTTTTCTTCAAAATTACCATCTGTTGTTATTATAGCACTATTATTACACCATCCATTTATTCCTATAACTTCTGGATGCTTGTCATCCCCTAATATAACAATATTATATCCTAAATCTGAATATTTATTAACCTTCTTATGAATATTAGTCACATACGGACATGTTGCATTTACTACTGTAAGGCCTTTTTCTTCTAAAGTATTTAATACTTCTTTTGAAACTCCATGAGACCTTATTACTATAACATCATCTTTTTCTAATTGATTGATTTCATCAAGATTAATTGCATATATATCATTTTTTTCTAAATACTTTACAACATCATTATTATGTATTAATGGACCTAAAGTATAGATTTTTTTATTATATTGTTTTTTTATTTTAAGTGCTTCTTCTACAGCTCTTTGAACACCAAAGCAAAAACCTGCATTTTCAGCTAATAAAACTTTATTCATATTAACTCTCCTAAGTTTAAATTACATATTATATTTTTAATAAAATAATTAAATATTACTTTTTATATTTAAGCATATTTTTTCTGTTACCTCTGAAATGGATAAGCCTGTTGTATCTATTTCAATGGCATCATCTGCTTTTCTTAATGGATCTATTTGTCTATTACTATCTGTATAATCTCTTTTTATTATATCTTCTAATATCGTTGAGTAATTAACATCTAATCCTCTGTTACTTAATTCTTTATATCTTCTTTCAGCTCTAGCTTCTGGAGTTGCTGTTAAAAAAAACTTGAATTTAGAATCTTTTAACACAACTGTACCTATATCACGCCCATCCATTATAACATCAAATTTACTTGACATATCTCTTTGTAATTTGACAAGTTTAGTTCTTACTTCTTGGATTGATGCATATTTAGATACAATAGCACTTATTTCTGGCATAGTAATTTGTTCTTGAATATTCACATCATTTAATATTAAATCATCATTTTCAAATCTCATATCAAGAGTGTCTATTAAACTACATAAACCTTCAATATTTGTATCATCTATATTATTATCCCTTGCAACTAAAGCGACAGCCCTGTACATTGCTCCTGTATTTATATACATTAAATCAAATTCTTTGGCAACTAACTTAGCAATAGTACTTTTACCAGCTCCAGCTGGTCCATCTATAGCAACTGATATTCTCAAAATAATATTCCACCTTTCATTCTAGAAAAACAATTTCATATAAATTATATTATTATTATTTGAGTTTAACAAGTAATTTTATATGTTACTTCCAGCTAAAAATCCTGTAGATAATGCAATTTGAACATTGTATCCACCTGTAAAAGCATCTACATCTATAATTTCTCCAGCAAAAGATAAATTGTTAACTAATTTAGACTTCATAGTTGAGGGATCTATTTCTAATGTATCTACCCCTCCTGAAGTTACTATTGCTTCTTCTATAGGTCTAAGACCTTTTATTTTAAGAATAATCCCACTTATTAAATTTACTAAAGTCTTTCTTTCTTCCTTTGTTATTTCATTTACCTTCTTATTTTCAGATATATTAGAAAGTTTAACTATAACTGGTATAAGCTTTTTAGGAAGTAATTCATCTAACGAATTTCTAAAATCTTTATTAATAAATTTTTTAAAATCCTTTTGAATTCTTGAATCAAGATCTTCTATTGATAAAGCAGGCTTTAAATTCAATAATATAGTATAATTATCATCCTTTAATATATATCTGGATGCCTTAAGAGCAAGAGGACCCGATATACCGTAACTAGTAAATAACAACTCTCCTTGTTCTTTATATAATGGTTTTTTAGATGCTTTATTAAATAAAGATATTTCTATATTTTTTAATGTTAATCCTGCTAAATCTCGTATCCATTCATTTTTAAGTTCTATAGGAACTAAAGATGGTTTTAAATCTACTATATTATGACCTAATTTTTCAGAAAATTTTAAACCATCTCCTCTTGAACCTGTCAATGGGTAGGAAACCCCTCCTGTAGCTATAATAAAGTAATCACCATTTATAAAATGATTATTATTTATTTCTACAGCTTGAATTTTATTGTTCAAAAATTTTATATTTGTCACCCTGCTGTTTAGCTTTATATCAACATTATTCTTTATTAATTCACTTGATAATCCTTTAATTATATCAGAAGATTTATCTGATAATGGAAATATACGCCCCCCACGTTCAGCTTTTAATTTTATACCTTGAGATTCAAAAAAATTTATTACATCTTCATTAGTATATGTATATAATGCACTATATAAAAAATGAGGATTTCCAGGTATATATTCAAAAAACTCGGATATGTCCTTAGCATTTGTAACATTACATCTGCCTTTTCCTGTTATGAATAATTTTTTACCTAATTTTTCATTTCCTTCTAAGAGTATGACATTATTATTACTTTTAGATGCTGTTATAGCTGCCATCATTCCTGCTGGACCAGCTCCTATAACTATTACTTTTTTCATTGTAATCCTCCTGTTGTGCATATATTATCCTAATAAATATATCATTTTAAAACTTTTAATTCAACATAACAAAAACATAAAAAGTGCTAAGTTATATTAATTAATATAACTTAGCACTTTTTTGTATTTATTAATCTTCGCCTACATTCCTATTATTATAAGAATATACATTATAATCTTTCCAGATTGACTCAAGGTTGTTAAATGTATCTGTTATACTTTGTTTTTCTCTCATACCTACAGCAATTATTAGTGCATTAATAACAGATAAAGGTGCAACAAGAGAATCCACAAAAGATGCCATATTACTTTGAGCTATCAATGAATAATCTGCTTTAGATGCTAAAGGAGATAACAAACTATCAGTAATTGCTACTACCTCAGCTCCTCTATCTTGAGCAAAAGCTAATGCATCAATTGTTCTTGAAGCATATCTTGGAAATCCTATTCCTATTACAAGATCTCCCTCTCCTACATTTATCATTTGTTCAAAAATATCAGATATTCCATATCCAACAGTCTTTACGTTTTGTAAAATAATATTCAAATAAAATCCTAAAAATTCAGCTAAAGCAGTTGAACTTCTAAGGCCTATAATATATATCCTCTTAGCTTCAAATATTTTATTAATAACATCTTCAAATGTGTTATAATTTATTTTCTCCAAGGTTGATCTTATATTTTCTATATCTGCTTTAAGAACACCTTTAAGGGCATATCCCTCACTTATGTAATCATTAGATAATTCTAAACGTTGAACTGTTGTAAGTTTATTTTTTATTAATTCTTGTAAAGCTTTTTGAAGCTTAGGATATCCAGAGAATCCTAATTCATTAGCAAATCTAACAACTGTTGATTCTGAAACTCCAACAGAAATACCTAATTTAGCTGCAGTCATAAAAGCAGCTTTATCATAGTTTTTTAAAATATATTCAGCAATCAATTTTTGACCTTTACTTAATCTTGAAAATCTAGCCTGTATTAATCTCATTAAATCCTTTGAGTTATCATTAAGGTTAATATCCATCCTTATCCCTTCTTTTCCTTGAATTTAACAACTTAGTAATTATATATTAACACTTTTTGAATGATTCATCAATAATCATTTCATTTTATTATATTTTCATTATAAAAACTTGACTAAATATATGAAGTTGTCAATTTCATTTTTTCTCAATAATAACCATGATAGGCGAGATATTTTCTCGGTTTAAATACGATTGAATCATAACTCCAAACTTATTCTTAGGCAAAGTTTTTAAATACTCCAAAATGCAAGATTCTTCAATTTTGCCTTCATAATGACCTCTATATATGCATATAATCATAAACCCACTACTATTCAAAATAGAAAGTCCCTTCTTTATACTTTCTAAAGAGGTTTCATGCATGGTAGTTATATTTTTATCGCCCCCAGGTAGAAACCCTAAATTATAAATTATACAATCTACATTTTCATGAATATATTTATGAAATAAATGGTGGGAATCATTTATTACTTCTACATTAGTAATATTTTTTTCAATATATTTATCACATGCCTGTTTTTGAATATCAAAAGAATAAACATATTGAAATATATTAGATAAAAAATCAGTATCATGACCATTACCTAGAGTTGCATCTATAGCAATTCTTTTATTAGTAATAAAACTTTCTATTATATGATGAGATAAGTCACTTATATTTCCTACATACTTATACACAATTACACCTCGACTTAAACTTCTATTCTATAATGAATTTATATACTTGAGCTCTTCTTCAGTCAGACTTCTCCACTCGCCTCTTTTTAAGTATCCAAGTTTTATATTGCCTATAGCAATTCTTTTTAATGTAATTACATCATGACCTAAAGCAGAACACATTCTCCTTATTTGTCTATTTTTACCTTCATGTATGGTAATTTCAACTAAAGAATTACTATTATTTGTTTTAATATCTTTTTCTTTACTTATAACTTTTATCTTAGCGTCAGAAGTAATATATCCTCCAATATCTATTCCACTTTCAAATTTTCTTATTTCCTCTGATGAAAATATTCCCTTACATAAGGCTATATATTTTTTATCAACTTCAACTCTTGGATGTATTATTTTATTATATATATCTCCATCATTAGTTAACAAAAGTAACCCTGAACTATCATAATCAAGTCTTCCAATGGGATATATTCTTTCATTAACCTTTATTATATCTAATATGGTTTTTCTGCCCTTCTCATCCTTTACAGAAGTTATGTAACCCTCTGGTTTATTTAACATTATATATAATTTATTTTCTTCTGGAAGAATCCTCTTTCCATTATAAAATACTTCATCATTTTCAGGATTTATTTTAACACCTAACTCATTTACAATTTTATCATTTACTTTAACTTTACCTTCTAATATTATTTGTTCACATTTTCTTCTAGATGCAATTCCACATCTTGCCATATATTTTTGTAATCTTTCTTCCATATAAAATCACTCCACTTTTTAATAAATGACTATTATGCCATTTAAAGATTATTATATAGTTTTTTTTATATTTTACAACACTATATTTTTCAATTGATAATTATTTGTATATAATATTTTGTAAAGTAAAATTTCTAATTAGTACTATACTATTAATATAGAAATGTAAAAAGAGTGTTTAATAAAACACTCTTTTTACATTATTTCAAAGTTTTTAATAACTCATCTAAATTTCTTTTTAATTCAATAGCTTTTTCCATTGAAATATTCATATTACACATCATTTTGCTTGGAACATCTTGAGCTTTTTTTTGAAGTTCCTCACCCTTTTCCGTTAATTCAGCTATTACTACCCTATCATCTTTTTCGTCTCTGTATCTTTTTATAAGATCCATTCCTTCAAGTTTTTTTAATAGCGGAGTTAGGGTTCCAGAGTCTAAGTGTAGCCTATTACCAAGATGTTTTACAGTAGATTTTTTTTCTTCCCACAATACCAGCATTGCTATATATTGTGTGTACGTAAGATTAAATTCATCTAGTAATGGCTTATATAATTTTATTATTTCTCTTGATGCTGCATATAAAGAAAAACATATTTGATTATCTAATTTTAGATGATTGTAATTTGTCATATAATTCACCTACATAAAAGTTAATATTTAAAATCATCTTACCTTGTTGAGTATTTTATGTCAACCTTTAATATATAGATGTAGTCTATTTACTCAAAAGATTTTCAATATCAGCCTTAAGTTTTAAAGGAGTTGTTGTTGGAGAATATCTTTTTACCACATGTCCATCTCTATCAATTAAAAATTTTGTGAAATTCCATTTTACTTCATTAGTTAGAATTCCTTTTTCTTGTTCCTTTAAGTATTTATATATAGGATGAGCCTTATTTCCATTGACATCTATTTTTTCAAACATATTAAAGGTTACCCCATAGTTAAGTTGGCAGAAATTTTTTATTTCATTATTTTCTCCTGGATCTTGACTTAAAAATTGGTTACAAGGAAATCCTAAAATTTCTAGACCTGAATCCTTATATTCTTTATAAAGTTCCTCTAACTCTTTTAATTGAGGGGTTAGTCCACATTTACTTGCTGTATTTACAACAATAACTACCTTATCTTTAAAAGCATCCATACCTATTTCTTTTCCATCTATATTTTTTGCAGAATAATCATAAAAATTCATAACAAAGCCTCCTAATAATTAATTATAGTAATTTCTTTATATCATCTATCATTTCAAGAGGTTCTACAGTTGACTCAAATCTTCCAACAACATTACCTTCTTTATCAACTAAGAATTTTGTAAAGTTCCATTTTATAGAATCATCTAATAATGACTCAGGAAACTGTTCACTTAATATGCTATTTAGTAATTTACCATTTGGCTTACTTAAATCAAATCCTTCAAAAGGTTTTTGGCTGCATAAGAATTTAAATATAGGATGTGCAGAAATTCCCTTTACATTTATTTTTTCAAACAACTTAAATGTTACACCATAATTTAATTCGCAAAAAGTTTTAACATCAGTATTGCTACCAGGTTCTTGTTCTAAGAATTGATTACATGGAAAACCTAATATTTCTAAACCACTAGCCTTATATTCCTTATGCAATATTTCTAAATCAGCATATTGAGGTGTAAATCCACATTTACTTGCAGTATTAACTACTAAAACAACTTTTCCTTTATAATCACTCATATTTATTTCTTTTCCATTAATATCTTTTGCATTAAAATCATAAAAATTCATCTTAATTCCTCCACTTAAAATATATTGTTTAAAATTAAATTGTATTCAATCTATTTAAATATATAATATATCTTTTTATTTTTAATGTCAATAACTTATGAAAATATAATTTATATTTTTATGTTAAAAACTTATAAGATATTTAATTTAATTAATAAATAACATTTAGCAATTAAATATAGTCTAATAATATGTTTAAGTTTTTTATTAATTTCATATATTAGATTTGATAAATATTATAATTATTGTATTATAATATCTATAGAATAGTTTTAATTTCGAAGGGAGTTTTTAATATGAAGAATGATGAAATTTTAAGGGCCTTAAATTATAGGTATGCCTGTAAATCTTTTGATTCAAACAAAAAAATAAATGATGAAGATTTAAAATTAATTTTAGAAAGCGGTAGATTATCTCCAAGCTCAATAGGAATAGAACCTTGGGAGTTCCTAGTAATAAGTAATGATGAACTTAAAAATGAACTAGCAAATTTTGCACCTGGAGGAAAGAAACAAATACCAACTTGTAGCCATTTAGTAATATTACTAAACAGAAATGCAAATGATTTAAAAGCAGATTCTGAATATTTAAATGAATTATTTAATGAAGATAAACATTTACCAAAAGAAGTTTCCGAATTATTATTAAAGATGATAAAGGATGTAAATGATAATAGATTTAAGAATAATGAAAAGGAAATAAACCATTATTCAAGAGAACAAACATATATTGCACTTGGTACAATGTTAACTACCTCAGCATTACTTAAAGTCGACTCTTGTGTTATAGGTGGATACAATGCAGAGGCTGTTACTAAGCTATTAAGTGATAGAAATATTTTAGATACAAATCACTTTAATATATCATGTATGTTAGCTTTAGGATATAGAAATGAAAATCCTGCACCTAAAACAAGAAGAACTTTTGAAGAGGTAGTAAAATTTATTAAATAATTAATTATTTAAATCATAATAAATGCTAGTAGATATCTTTAGTTCTACTAGCATTTATATATTAAAGATTTATTTCTATAGCATTATTTTCTAAGTTAACTTTTTTACCATTTAAGGTTATATTTTTATTTGTTTTTAAGTTATTTATTATAAATTTAACTTTAGAATATTTATTAATATAATCATTTTTATTTATTATGAATTTTATATCAATATTTTCTTTATTAGATATTGTTATTTCATATTCATTATATATTCCATTTCTGTAATTGAAGCTTTCTCCATCATCATTATAATGTACATATTTAAATTCACTATCATTTTCACTTAAATATATATTTAAAATCAATTCATCATTAGATTTTTCACCAATGTAATTTTGCTCTATGCTCATTGGAATAATTGATGCTTCTTTTACAAATATAGGACAAGTATCTAAAGGAGCTTCTTTTATAATATATTGACCTCCATTATGATTTTCACCAGTCCAAAAATCTATCCATTTAGTTCCCTTTGGTAAGTATACAAGCTTTTGTTTCATACCTTGTTCAACTACAGGTGAAACTAAAATACTATCTCCACAAAGGAATTCATCATTTATTTCATAGGTGTTTTTGTCATTTTGATAGTTAAATAAAAGAGGTCTGATAATTGGTGCTCCAGTATTTTCACACTCTTTCATTAAATCATATAAATATGGAATTAATTTATAACGTAACTTAATATATTTTTTGTTTATTTCTTCTGTTTCCTTATCAAATGTCCAAGGTTCCTGATCCCTAGTTCCCATTGCAGAGTGATTTCTAAATAGTGGTGTAAATGCTCCAACTTGTACCCATCTGCTTAATAATTCACCAGTACAATCGTGTCCAAAACCTCCAACATCTGTTCCACAAAAACTAACTCCACTTAAACCTAAAGTCATAAGCATTGGAATTGACATTCTTAAGTGTTCCCATGTACTTTGATTATCTCCAGTCCAAACAGTTGAGTATTTTTGAGTACCTGCATAACATGCTCTTGTAATTACAAAAGGTCTCTTATTAGTATATTCTTTTATTCCTTCATAAGTAGCTTTACTCATCATATGTCCATATATATTATGAATTTCTTTGTGAGTAACCTCTAACCCATTATCATTAAACATAACATCATCTGGCAAAGGTCCATTAAAGCTTGCTGGTTCATTCATATCATTCCATATTCCTGAGACACCTGAATCAATCATAATTTTTTGATTTTCTGCCCACCACTGTCTTACCTTAGGATTCATAAAATCTGGATAAACTGAATCGCCTGGCCAAACTCTATTTTTATATACTATTCCATCTTTATCCTTTGCAAAGTAGTCATTTTTAATTCCTTCAGCGTATATACTATATTCTTTATCTATTTTAACACCAGGATCTATAATTGTAACAAGCTTAAATCCCATATTCTTAAGTTCATCAGTAAATTCCCTTGGATTTTCAAACTTTTTATTATCCCAAGTAAACACTCTAAAATCATCCATATAATCTATATCTAAATATAATGTATCACAAGGAATTCCTCTTTCTCTAAATGATTTTGCTATTTCCATAACTCTTTCTTTTGGAGCATAAGACCATCTGCATTGTTGATATCCTAGTGTCCATAATTGAGGAAGAGGTGTTTTTCCAGTAAGATTTGTATATTCATTTACTACATCTTTTACTTCTGGACCATATATGAAGTAATAATCTAAATTGCCTCCAACAGCACTAAAATAATAATATTCTGAATTTTCTTTTCCCATATCAAAATGACTTTCAAAATGATTATCAAAAAATATTCCAAATGCCTCTTCATCTTTTATTGATATTAAAAATGGTATTGATTTATATAATTGTTCAAATGTTTCACCATGAGGACTTGGATCATCTGTATTCCAGTTTCTATAATGATATCCTTTTTTATTTAAAGAACCTGTTCTTTCTCCTAGTCCATAAAAATACATATTATCTTCCATTGTTTTTGCTACATAAACTTTAAAATTTTGATGACCATTTAAAACATGTCCTTCTTCTGCTGCAAGTTCAGTACCATTTCCTCTTCTTTTAAAAGGATGTCTAATACTTCTATAGTCTCTACATAAAACCTTTTCATTTTTATCATAAATATCAATTTTAAAATCATCATTAATAACAATCTTAAGCTTTTCTGTTGCTATGTTTAAAGTGTTTTCATTTTTTTCTACTGAAAAATTAGAATTTCTTAAATTTAAATTTTCAACTGCCTTTGAATTTCTTTCTTTTCTATGAAGTGGAACAAAAAAATTAATAACTTCATCATTAATAACTGTTATAGTAGCTTCAATTTTTTCATATTGTATTTTGATTTCTTTATTATTTACTTCATATCCTAATAATTTACCAAACATTAAATCCCCTCTATTCTTAATAGTTATATTTTTCTATAGTATTTTTATATCTACAAGTTCATTATAAAATAAAACCTTCTCTATTTCTTGTATTATAACATCAAAAAATATAACAAAATTGCTATTTTAGATAAATTTTATTTTGTATATTAGGCACCTAATTATAAAAAAGGTCTTAAGGTAAGATAATCCTTAAGACCTTTTAAAATTTTATTTAAATAAATCTTTTAAAACTTCTTTTATATTTTTATTTATTTTAATTAACTTTTTGTTGTTATTTATGTTATCTAACTTTTTTCCATATCTAGTATATAAATAATCAATATAGTTTAAATTATCGTTTATAGCGGAACAAAATATAAATATCATTAAAGGTGTTAATTTAGGGATTTTCCATAATAAAACTCCTATTTAATTACTGATACTATAGTATATTTATTTTTTATTATATTGTTATTATTAATAATTTAAAAAGAGCTAGAATTTTCTTCTAGCTCTTTTTACTAAATATTTTCTTTAAATCTTATCCAATTTCTTCTATTTAAGTATCTAATAAATAAGATTAATCTTTCATTAATCGGTTCACACTTTTCTCCAAACTTTTCCTTCATTTCTTCAATTATTTGAAGAACATTTCTTTTACCATCAATTAATCTCCAAACTTCGCTACCTAGTTCATCTAGCTCTATATCTGTAATAGCAGGTTTTTTAAATAGTTTTTGAAGAAGTTTTTCTATTAATTTATCATGATGAAAAACCAAATAAATCTTATTGCTCTTTTCTTCAAATGTAGAATGCTTTTTTTCAGGTATATATAGAAGAAAATTTTCTTGTTTGTTATTTTTAGTCATGTTAATTCACCATCATTCAATTAGCTTCATTTTTTTTGCCACTTAGAATATATCTATATAACAAATAAGTTAATATTAAGAACATAACTAAAGCAAATTCTTTACTTTCAGCTATAGTAGGTAATAATCTAGGTCCTATACCAACAGCTTCTGCAACACCACCTGCTGTTAATCCAGCGACTAAAATACCAACTAGTGCATCTCCAGCAACTAACCCTGATGAAATTAATATACCTTTTTCAACTTTATCTTTTCTTAGATTATCATTATGTTTAAATTTCTTATCTATTACAACTCTAACTATACCACCAGCTAAAATACCAACACTTAAGTTTATTGGTAAATATATTCCTAATGCAACAGGTAATACAGGTAAACCTAATAACTCAATGGCAATACCTAAAGCAGCTCCTACTAATACTAATGTCCAAGGTAATTGAGCATCCATAACACCTTTAACTACCATTGACATAAGAGTTGCTTGTGGTGCAGCCAGACCAGTTTCTCCACCTATCCCGTAGATATTGATTAATAATAACATAGCAGCTCCACCAGCAACTGCTGAAGCTATTAATCCAAGTATTAGTCCAATTTCAATATTTTTAGGAGTTCCACCCAAAATAAATGTAGTTTTTAGGGCTTGAGAAGTTCCTCCAGCTACAGCAGTTGCAACACAAGCTATAGCACCAGCAAGTAAAGCCATTATCATTCCTTTATTACCAACTACACCTACCGCTTTTAATATTGATGTTATAAATAATAAGGTAGCTATTGTCATACCAGATACAGGATTATTGGATGCTCCTATAAGTCCACATATTCTAGCAGATACTACAGCAAATAAAAATGAAAATAATACTGATAGTAAGGCTCCAACTGGATGTATCTTAGTAATTGGTAGTAACCAAGTTAATAAAAATACTAAAATAGCTCCTCCAATAACCCAAGTCATTGGTAAATCCTTATCAGTTCTCTTTACTTCTTCACCCGCTGATTTCATTCCTGAAAAAGCAGCCTTCATTGATCTAATTATTACAGGAATTGATTTCCCAAGGCTTATAAATCCTCCCGCTGCAACAGCCCCTGCTCCTATATATCTTATATATTCACCTCTAATAGCGCTTGCAGTCATTTCAGCTATTGGAATAGTTGCTGGGAAAACAGCAGTAGCTGCTCCTTCTCCGAAAAATTTTATTAATGGTATAAGCCCATAATATGCTATAGCTCCACCTGCAAACATATATAGCGCAGCTTCTATTCCAACTATAAATCCAACTCCTAAAAGTGACGCTAATGCATCAACCCCAAACATACTTTGAAATATTGATTTGCCATTTTGAGATAAATTTATCATCCAAGTAGGACTTTCTGACCATAATAACAAACCACCTGATAAAAACTTAAATATTCCACCACCAGTTAAACCTGTCATAACGCTTTTAAGTCCACTACCACCTGCACTTGAATTTACAAGTACCTCAGATGCAGCCATACTTTCTGGGAATGATAATTTTCCGTGTTCTTCAACCATTAAATATTTTCTTAGAGGAATAACAAATAAAACACCTAATATTCCTCCTAATATTGTAATAGTAACTATTTGCAAAAGTGAAAGTTTTTCATTCCATATTACTACAGCCGGTAGTGTAAAAACTATTCCACCAGCTAAAGATTCCCCAATACCTGCTATTCCTGCAACCATGTTTGATTCTAAAATGCTTTTTCTACCTAAAGCATATAATAATGCCGTTCCTAGAATTGAAGTAGGTATAATAGCTGCAATAGTCATCCCTACTTTTAAAGCTAAATATACATTTGCTGCTGCAAATATAGCTGCAAATATACATCCAACTAATATAGACATAATAGTTAATTCTGGTAAGGCATCTTTAACAGAAACGTAAGGTGTATATTTTTCCCCGTTTACTCCACCATAAGCTTCATGAGAAAGTTTATTTTTTCCTGACATAATAACTCCTCCTAAATAAAATATATTAATATATTGTTTATAAAGCCCATTGTATATTCTAGCATATTTTTCTACAAATTCCACTAAAGTTTTATTAAATGTAGTATCTGATTTTTAGTGTATTATAATGTTTAAATGGAAATTATAATTTTTTACTAATAATATTAAAATTCCACTTATATTTAAAGTTATTCATCTAATAATATAAATACTAAATTTCCATAAATTAAATATAAATATTATTTTTCTTTTACAAACATTTATTTATATAGCCATAATTATTTATTTAAGATAAAATTAATTGAATGAGAACTATATATTTCGGAGGTTAGCATATGAAAGAATTTTTTAAAAAGAGAGTATTAAATAATTGGTTATTCTTACTTATGGTTGTAATAATACAATTAAAATCAATGCTATTATTATCAATGCTTAGAAGCACTAATTCATCTAGAATAAGTCTTTCAACTATGTATTTTGGAGTTCCGGCTCTTTATGCACATTTACTTATAATTACCTTAATATTAAGTATTTTATACTTATTTAAGTATAAAGGAAAAATTAGAGCAGCTTTAATAATTGATTTAATTATTACCATTTTATTTGTTGCTGATATATGGTATTACAGAAATAATGGAACATTTTTATCAATACGACATTTACTTCATACTGAAATTTTTAATCCAACAAATAAGAGTTTATTGAACTTTAAAATCGTAGATTTATTATTTTTTGTAGATTTTATAATATTCTTTATACTATTTAAATTTGGTAAATTAATAAATTATAAAGACAATTCTAAATTATCTTTAAGAATTATAAAGGCAGTTACAGTATTTTTATTAAGTGGAGCTTTTATTTTTATATCACATTATAAAATAGATATAAAAGGTACCGTTCAGGGAAAATCATTATTTAGACTGTCATGGGCACCTTTCCAAACATTTAGCGATATGAGTCCTTTAGGTTATCATGGATTTGATTTAGTTTATTTTACTGGAAGAAATGAAAAACTATCAGATTCCGATATTAATGATGTAAAAGAATGGATTAGTAATAACAAAGAAGATATTTCAGACAACGAATACTTTGGAATACTTAAAGGCAAAAATTTGGTTGCAATACAAGTTGAATCATTAGAAAACTTTGTAATAAATAAAAATATTTATGGACAAGAAATAACCCCTACATTAAATAAATTACTTTCAAATAGTCTATACTTTGATAATATTTATGAACAAAATAACTCAGGAACTAGTTCAGATGCAGATTTAATGGTGAATACTTCTATTTTTCCTATAAGAGAAACTAGCACATTTCCAGCATATCCTTGGACTTCATATAATAGTATGCAAAATATATTAAAGAATAAGGGATATACTACAATTTCAACTCATGCAGAACTACCTGGAAGCTGGAACTGGGCAGAACCCCATAAATCCTTTGGAGTTGATAAATTATGGGATATAAATAAATTTAATGTAGATGAAATTATTGGTCTTGGATTATCTGATGAATCTTACTTAAAGCAAGTAGCTGATAAACTAAAATTAGAGCAAGATCCTTTTTATGCTTTTGTAGTAACATTAACAAGCCATGGACCTTTTGAAATACCTGAAGAAAAGAAATTACTAGATATTCCTAAAGAATTAGATGAAAATATGTTAGGTGCTTACTTTCAAAGTGTAAGATATACAGATGAAGCAATAAGATTGTTTATAGAAGAACTAGACAAAAATGGTCAATTAGATAATACTGTATTAATGATTTATGGTGATCATTGTGGCGTTCATAAATTTTATGAAGAAGAAATTAAAGATGCACCATTAAATGAAGATTGGTGGCAAGAAAATTACAAGAAAATACCATATATAATTTATAATAAAGATTTAAAAGCTTCTACTATATCTAATGCTGGGGGACAAGTGGATTTCTTACCAACAATATCTTATCTTTTAGGTGTTAAGAGAGATGGATTTGATAATACATCTATGGGAAGAGTATTAGTTAACACAAATAGAAATACAACAATACTAAATAATGGAGATATTATTGGAACTCCAAAAGATGCAAATGAAGAAAAGCATTTAAAAGATACATTTAAAATAGCAGACTTTATTATTGAAGGAAATTACTTTAAAATAACTAATAAATAAGATTTATCAGGGGTGAGTACACCCCTTTTTTCTCTTTACAGTTAAAAATTGTATACAATTCTTTATTAATTGAAATTTATATTTTATTAAATTTCATACTACCTAGTTAAATATTGATATGATATAATATGTATTATTTACCAATAAAATATATCTAACTTTATGGAGAATTTTTATGAAAAAAATTTATATTTTATTAATTTTGAACATTATCACCTTAATTTCAACTAAAAAAATAACTTATATTTACCTTGTAAATATATTGTATATACCATTTTTATATGATGAATTTCTTAATAAGATAAATAGAAACTTATTATTAGAAGTTAACCAGTTTAAAGAGATTATTATCTCATATTTAAAAAAATTTAGTTTTAGCCCTATTGAATTAGAAATAGTTTTTGAAAATTCTTTAGGATTTTCAATCATTAAAATTATTATTAAAAACTTATTAAATAATAATATACAAAATTATGGATATGCTATAATATTTACAGCTATAGCCTTATTTTTAATATTTTGGGCTAATATGAATATTAAAAAGCTTTTTATTGTATAAACTATAATAATATTCATAGTAAAATTTCTATAAATCTATTGGAGGAACTAGTATTGTATAACTTATCTAATACTTTAAGATTTATTTTATTAATATTATTTTTAATCTATGAGTTTTGGACTTTTAAAAATAAAAAGTCACTAAAGTATAAATTATCTCCACTAGTTATACTTGTTTTAATTAGTATTTTTGTACTAGTCTTTGCTTCTTTTTTTAAATTTATAGGTTATTATTTCATATTTTTTATTTTAGCATTAGAATTATCCTTAATAGGAATTATCTTAGTCTGTATATTTGAAATATTCTTAATGATTGTAAGTCATGAATTAAATTTAAAAAAGCTTACAGTATT
Source organism: Clostridium sp. C8 (assembly GCF_001010885.1). NCBI lineage: Bacteria > Bacillati > Bacillota > Clostridia > Eubacteriales > Clostridiaceae > Clostridium > Clostridium sp. C8. The sequence goes on from NZ_LBMX01000082.1 coordinate 93,967, forward strand.
ATTATTTATGTCTATTGCTCTTGCATTAATATATTATTTAGGTCAAAAAGCATTTTAATTAATTTTTATTAAAATGCTTTTTTAATTCTTCATACATCATTTGTGATATTTCTTCACCTTCAGTTGTTTTACCTTCATATTGATTAGAAGCTACTCTCTTCATTACCTCAATATAAGAAAAAGCTAAGGCCGTTGTTAATGCACTAGCTGTTGTACCACTTATTGCACCTCCAATAATAGTACCTGCAACTGGTATGAATTTCAAAAGATTACTAACTATTGTTTTTCCTGCTACAGTTGCTCCTGCAATACCTCCTACACCTGAAGCTATTGCTATTAATAAATCTTTATCTACTTTAACACCAAAAATAGTTGTAATATGTGCAAGCATTCCTACTTGAGCGGGTATAAGAATTGCTGAATCTGAAAAAGGAATAGGCGAGAAACCAACCCCAAAGGAGGTTCCAATATACCCTAAAGCCCATTTGGTAGCAGCATCTACTTTTCTTTTTAAATCTACCTTCTGGGCATTGTTAAAAGCCCTTCTTATTCCTTGTGGTAAAATTTGATAAGTTTTTTCTACTAGTTCACTAAGTCCAAATCTTGGTATTTCTATGTTTCCAAATTTTATTGGCTCTGCAAGAATTCTTTGAATTCCTCTAATATTTAAGTTCATATTATCTATATACTTTTCAAGTTCTGTAGAACTATCAGTAAAACTTTGAGTTAATACAATAATAACGGGTACCTTTTGTGATAAGTTTTTTATCCATTCAATTTCAAAACTTTCTATTCTATTTGAGGCTGAATTAATACAATACCAAACAACATGTATTAAATCTTCGGAGTTAATATCCTTATTTCTATGTATTCTATCTATTTCATTATCAATATCATTTCTTACTTTATCTTGAATCTGTTTATCTAATTCTAAGCCTCTGCTATCATATAAATTTAAAGGGACTCCTTCTTTAGTTATCTTTTTAAGATGTTCAGTAACTGGTCGTCCCACTCCTGTTTTAGCTAAATTTTCTCTAAATATATTATTTATTAGAGTACTCTTTCCTACTCCTGTTTTACCAATTAACATTATATTAGCTGGAATTATCTTATTATTTTCTTCATTTATTTTTTCAAATAAATCATTTATAAAATTATAGTTATCCATTTAACCACCTCTAGTTTACTATATTATAAATAAGTAAATTCTTTATTTTATTATATATATGTTTTAATTAATAATCCATATAAATAATTGTTAATTGTTAATTGAATTTTATGTGTGTTTATTTGAAAATTAAAAAAGAAGGCAAAACTTTGCCCCCTTATATAGTTTTAAGTTATTTTTTTAATTTAATATAGGAAATTGCAATTGTGAAAAATGCTCCTGATAAAATAAATATAGAAAATATTATTTCTGATTTTCTTTTATTATTTTCTAAAACAATCTTTTCTTTAGATGCAGTTAAACTATTATTTTCTGATTCATTTTTTGTATCATTTAAAGTATCTTTATTATCTATAATTTTATTACTTATTATTTCATTATTATTTGAAGTTTCTTTTAAAATTCCAAGTTCATCTTCAGCAACTTCTTCAATATTTTCTATAATCTCTTTATTATCAATACTACCCAAAACTTCTTTAGCCAGTAAATCTAAATTATTTTTATAAAAATCGAAGTATTTTCCTAATTCATTTATATTACCCTCAAAAATTGTATCATTATTTTCTTTTTCTTTAAGAATAAAATTGCCGTCTTTAAAACTAAAATCTATATTTAAATTTAAGTTATTTGCTATATAAGTTGCATCTTTGTATATCCCCAGAATTTCAGCCAAAGAAAACTCTTTTATACTAGTTTTATCTTTAACATCTTCTGCTAAATCTTTTCCCTTATCAATTATATTTTCAATATCTTCTTTATCAATACTTAAATTATTTATATACTCAATAAAATTTTCACTATTTAATCCCATAGATTCAAAATTATTTGATGTATTTGCATAAGCACTTATTTTAGCACTTAATAAAAATATTATTACTATAAATATTATAGTTAATAATTTTTTATTAGACTTCATACTTAACCCCTCCTACATCTTTACTTATTATCAGTATTGACATAGAATTATGATTTTTAATCAATTAATAAAATAAAATAATTAAAGTCCTCTAAAATTTTAGAGGACTTTAATTATTTTTAAGTTAAATACCAGTAATCTTTATTTTTTTCCATTAAATCATCTAATACAGCTTTTGCCTTTTCTGGATTTACAATAGTTCTATTTAAAGTTAATGCTTGTAATGCTTTAGTATAATTTTTTTCTAAGAAAGCTTCAACTGTAAGAAGTTCATACGCATGTTGCGCTTCCATTAAACCTTTATAAAATGGTTTAATTTCTCCATATTTATAAGGATTAGCTCCATCTTTTCCAACAGTTCCTGAAACTTCAACAATAGCATCTTTACTAAAGTTAGTTATAATATCATTATTTCTACTCATAAGAATAAACTCATTATGAAGATCATAAGCTATTGATTCAGCAAGTTCAACCATCAAGTCTCCAAATACACTATTTGTAATTATTTCTATATCTTCAATTGAATCAGTATTAGTGGCCTTAGAGCATATATCCCAAACTTCTTTTTCTCTTGAATCCTTTGCTTCATCTGCTCTTGTGTAATTAGGATCACTTTCAGCTACTATTTCTTCTGCAAAGAAATAATATTGAAGATATGTTGTTGGAATATATTCATCAAAGAAGTTCATATATTTATTTACTCTTAAGTACGTATCAAGCCAAGATTTAGAACGCTGCTCTGCATTATAAGGCTTAAAATCATAATCCCTTAAATATGTTCTTAATTCATCAAAATAGTCTTTTCCCTCTGTATCTTTAAGCTCTGTAAACCATCCAAAATGATTTAGTCCAAAATAAGTAGCTCTTAAATTTTTTTGCTCAACTCCTAATATTTTTGAATAAGATCTCATAAGAGAATATGGTTGATCACACAAATTTAAAATTCTTTTATCATCTGGAAATACTTTATCAAGCCCTAATGCAACTATTGCAGCAGGATTTGTATAATTTAGTATCCATGTATCCTTTGAATGTTTACGAACTTGGTTAACCATTTCTACCATTGCGCCAAGAGATCTCATTCCATAAGCAAATCCTCCTGGTCCACAAGTTTCTTGTCCTACTAGTCCATATTTTAATGGAATTTTCTCATCAAAACTTCTCATTTCGTTTTTCCCAACACGCATTTGACAAAATACAAAATCTGTTTTTTCATATGCTACATCTGGATCAGTTGTGAAAATAACTTCTGTTTCACTGCAATAAGCTTTTAATACTAATCTAATATAGTCTTCCATTTTAGACGTTCTTTCATTATCTATATCATAAAAGATGATTTTCTTTAATGGAAATCTATCCTTTAATTTTACTAAGCTTCCTACCAAGGCTGGAGTTCTAGCACTTCCTGCTCCAGTTATTGTGATTATATTACTACTTCTCATTATCTATCCCTCCGCTGTATTTATAATTTATATTAATGTTTTAGTAAATTTATAACTACATATTGTTTAATTCGTCATCTACTGCATTTCTAACAAACTCTACTAAAGGTCCATAAACAATATGAATATGTTTAGATGCTGGGAAGAATATTCCTGTACATCCTGATGTCTCTAAAAGTTTTTGATCTACTATATTAACTTCACCTAAATCTATTCTCAAACGAGTTATGCAATTATCTACATTTTTTATATTTGATTTTCCACCTAAGGCTTTTATAACTATCTTAGCTATTTCATCATATCTCTTTTCTTTTATAAGAGTATTGTCTGCTGATGGAGAATCTTCTCTTCCTGGGGTTTTTAAATCAAATTTTAATATTGCCCATTTGAATACAAAATAAACTACAACTGCTAAAATTAATCCTATCAATATAAAGCTAATCCAATGAGTATTTTCATAAAGTAATCCAAATATTGCAAAATCGAAAATTGTACCTCTTATATATCCAATTGCTACATTAGCTAATGATAATACTACTGCTCCAACGCCTATTATACATGCATAAGCTACATATAATAATGGTGCAATAAATACAAATGAAAATTCTAGTGGTTCTGTAACATTACCTAAAAGTGCTGTTAATATACAAGTAATCATTAAAGATTTAACTAACTTTTTATTTTCTTTATATGCTGTTTTGTACATTGCAAGTCCTATAGCAGGGAAAGCAAATAAAGTACATAACATTTGTTGTTGAGCCATAAATCTTGTTAATGATGGCATCATACTCCAATATTCACTAGTTGGTCCTTGATTAAATAAAACTTCATTTAAGGTTGGAACAACCCCTACAAAAGTTTCTCCATTTATAACATATGAACCACCAGCTTCAGTAAATCTAAATAGAGCATTCCAAAGATGATGTAATCCAAAAGGAATAAATAGCCTTTCACCTGCTGCTGTAAAGAATGGTCCTACTGGGCTTAAAAAAACTACTGACAATTTAGTAAGTAAAGCAACTAAAGCCTCCCATATGAATGGTATTGTTAGTCCGATTACAGTCATAATTCCCATTGTTATTATTGGAACTGATTTTTTACCAGAGAAAAATGCAAAAGCAATTGGTAATTCAAGTTTATAAAATTTATCTGTTGCCCAAGCTGCAATTAAACCTGTTACTATACCTCCCAAAGCGTTTACATTCATGGTTTGTATTCCTAATACCTTTATTTGTCCGAATTGACTCATTACTTCAGGAGCTGCTAACTTTCCAGTTACAGTTAACCATACATTCATAGATATTATTAAGATTATATATCCTATAACTGATGCAAATACTGAAATTCCCTTATCTTTTTTTGACATTCCATAAGCAACACCCATTGCAAACATTAGTGGAATATTGTCAAAGACAGCACCTGCTATAGTTCTGATATTAACTAAAATTGTATTTAGAACTTCATTGCCTAGGAATGGGAATCTTGCTATCATATAAGACTGAACAAGAGCTCCTGTTATACCTAATATCATTCCTACTGGAGCCATAACTGCAATTGGTAGTAATAAGGTTCTACCAAACTGTTGAATTTTTTGACTAAATTCTTTTGACATTTCGCCTTCCTCCATTTATTAAATTATATATTTATGAATACCTTTTCTTTAAAGAGCGCTCTTTTCATTTTCATTGTAATCGGTATAAACAAATCTTTCAATAAGTCTAAGTGATACTCTTTTCTTTTGTGAAGTCTAAGGTCATAAGAAATGACCTAGGTCTTAAAAATTATCTAAATAGCAAATCTTATAATTCTCTAAAAAAATAGCTCGCAATTTTGCGAGCTATCTATTAGTAAACTCTTTAATAGAATTTACTAACATTTCAATTACTATAAACATACCAATTCTAGATATGCTATCATTAAATTTTGTTTCTGTATCACTAGATACACAATGAAGAGTATAATCACTTATCTTAGATAATTCATTATTCCCAAAGGAAGTAATCCCTATTGTTTTGCAACCTTTAACTTTAGATATATTAGCTACCTCCAGTATCTTTTCTGTATTTCCAGATAATGAAATTAAAATAACTAATTCATCACTTTCTAATGTATTTCCAACTAGAGTTAATAGGTTGTAATCTTTAACAAATATACACTTAATTCCTAAGGTTAATAAAAGATGATTTAAATAATATCCGGCTGCTTTGCTTGTACCTCTTGCAAAAACATAAACAGTTTTAGCTTCCATAACTTCTCTAGAAACCTTTTTATACAAATCAGCTTCTATTACCACAAAAGTTTTTTCAATATTTTGTTTTAATCCATATTGCAAATCTTCTAAAACCTTTATGTCATCTTCACCATTATTATTTGATTTTAAATAATATTTTAAATCTGAAAAGCCTTCAAACCCTAGCTTTTGTGCTAAATTAATAATTACAGTTTTCGAAGTAAATGTTTCTTTAGCTAAATCATTTATTTTCATTTTTATTACTTTTTGTTGATTAGCATAAATATATGTAAATACCTTTTGTTCACTATTAGTTAATTTATTAAATAATTTAGCTAAATTCTCCATAATAACTCCTATTCTTTAAAACTACAAATTACATCACAAACTAAATCAACGATTCTTTTATCAAATACACTTGGAATTATATTTTCACTATTTAATTCATTTTCTTTTATACAATTAGCAATTCCTTTAGCAACTTCTAATTGCATCTTTGTAGTTATTTTATTAATACGTGCCTTTAAAGCTCCCTTTATTATTCCTGGAAATACCAACAGATTATTTATTTGATTAGGATAATCACTTCTTCCTGTAGCAATAACCTTTACATTTGCTTCCTTAGCTACCTCAGGCATTATTTCTGGAATTGGATTTGCTAGTGCAAATATTATAGAATCAGCATTCATTGACATTACTATTTCCTTTGTTAAAATATTTCCAGCACTAACTCCTATAAATACATCCGCTTCTACTAATGCATCTTCAAGAGATCCATCCTTATTTCTGTTAAATTTTACAGCGCATTCCATTTGATATTTATTACTTGCATTATTACTTGTGATTATACCATATCTATCACAAATTACAATGTTCTTAAATCCTGCATCGTATATTAAATTAGCTATAGCTATCCCTGCAGCTCCTGCTCCATTTACTATAATCTTCATATTATAATCTTTTCTTACTACCTTCATAGCATTTAGAAGTGCAGCTAATACAGCAATGGCAGTACCATGCTGGTCATCATGAAAAACAGGTATATCACAAATTTCATTTAATCTTTCTTCAATTTCAAAACAACGAGGTGCACTTATATCCTCTAAATTTATCGCTCCAAAACTTCCTTCTATAAGTTTTATTGTATTTACCAAAACATCAACATCATTATCACTTATACAAATAGGAAATGCATCAACACCTGCAAATTCTTTAAATAATACACATTTTCCTTCCATAACTGGCATTGCTGCTAGTGGCCCAATATTTCCAAGTCCTAATACAGCGCTTCCATCAGTAATTACTCCAACTAAATTAGATCTCCTTGTATATTTATATGAAGCATCTTTATCCTTTTCAATTTCTAAACAAGGATATGATACCCCGGGAGTGTATGCTATTGTCAAATCTTCATTGTTATTTACAGGACATCTACTTATAACTTCTATTTTTCCTTTCCAATTTTCATGAGCTTTTAAACTTTTTTCTTTCATAAAATATCCCCTCCTTTATCTGTATAATAGAATCTTTTCATAAATCATTCAATAGAATTGCTACATTTAAGACCTAAGTATTTTTTATAAACTGAAAACATATAAAAACCTACATGAATATTAATTTTAATTTTCTTTTATTTATGTATAATTATATATAAGAAAATAAACTAATGATTTTACATTATTTCCCAGAAAATAAATTTAAACTTTATTTAACTTGTATATATAGTTATGAGATAATATAATAATCCAATTACATTTTACGTTATTTTCATTCATGGAAGCTAGGAATTAATGCTAAGAAAATTTAATAATTCAGATAATATTTACTTACTTTTTTAAGTAAGTAATGGTGAGGTTTTAAAATTTATTGATAGAAACCTAATTAAAAGTATTCAAAAAGCAAGATAAATTAAATAATAATTCTTAAATTTTTAGGTAAGTTACTTTAAAATGCAAGAATGAGATAATGGAAACTATTTGTTTATGATATTGAAAAAAATAATAATACATATCTAGAAACTGTATAGTATAAATAAACTAATGGCTAATGATGTATTATTATCTTTAGCCATCAGTTTATTTATTATAATATGAAATCCTATTTTATATTATATATTTTATAATATTTGTTTTTCAAATAATCTATAAAATATTTTGGATTAAGATCTTCCCCTGTTATATTCTCTATAAGTTCATTTGGAGTATATACTGCACCATGTACATGTACTTTTTCTTTCAACCAGTTAGTTATTTCAGTTAAATTTCCATTTTTCACTTCATCCATTACTTCTGGTTTCTCCTCTAAAAGTTTATGGAAAATTTGCGCTCCATATAAATTACCCAAAGCATAACTTGGAAAATATCCAAAGGATCCATCTGACCAGTGAGTATCTTGAAGTACTCCTTCACTATCATTCTTAGGCTCAACACCTAAATATTCTTTATACTTTTTATTCCATAAACCTTTAAGATCATCTACTGTTATTTTTCCATTAATTAATTCTTTTTCAATTTCATATCTTATTATAATATGAAGTCCATAAGTTAATTCATCTGCTTCTGTCCTAATTAATGAAGTCTCAACATAGTTCATCGCTTCATAGAATTCGTCTAAAGTAACAGCTTTGAAATCTTCAAAATATTTTTTAGCTATAGGTAGCAAATATGAACAAAACTCTTTACTTCTGCCTAATATATTTTCATAAAATCTTGACTGAGATTCATGTATTGCCATAGAAGATCCTGTTTGAAGACCTGTATTTTCTAAATTATCACTTATATTTTGTTCATAAATACCATGTCCACCTTCATGAATAGTACTAAACAAAGCTGAAGTAAACTCATCTTCATGATAATTAGTAGTTAATCTTACATCCTTATTACCAAAGTTTGTTGTAAAGGGATGGATACTTTCATCTAATCTACCAGCACTCAAATCAAATCCTATTTTTTCCAAAATTAATAAAGATAAATCCTTCTGCTTTTTTGTGTCAAAATTTCCAAATAAAAAGTCACGTTTTATAGTTTTCTTGCTTGATTTTAAATTATTTAAAATTTCGATTATTCCATCTTTTAGCTCTGAAAATATCTTATCTAATTTGTTAGTGGTAAGTCCTAATTCATATTTATCTAAAAGTGTATCATACTTATCTATTTTATATCCCCAATAATTAATAAATTCCTTTTGAAATTCAACTACTTTTTCTAAATGAGGTTTAAATATTTCAAAATCATTTTCTTTTTTAGCTCTTTCCCAAGCTAATTCTGAATTGCTACAAACACCAACAAAGGCTACATATCTATCCTTTGGTATTTTTTTGGTTTCATTATAATTTCTTTCAAGCTCCTCTAACATTCTTCTTTCTTGAAGATTCATTTCACTTTCATTCTGTGATAAGTCTTTTATAAATTCTCCAATCTTAGGGCTGGTAATCATTTTAAAGCTTTCACCAGACAAATACTCTAAAACCTCTGACCTTGATTCTCCTGCTTTACTTGGCATATTAGTTCTCATATCCCAATAGATTAAGCTAAGTGCTTGATTTAATTTTTCATACTGACTTAAATAACTCTTTACTTCTATTATTTTTTCTTTTAAATCCATAACAGTTCTCCTTAATGTTTGTTTATCTATAAATATACCACAATTTACCTACTACAACCAATATATTTAGTATAAGAATAAAATTTATTAAAAATAGTATAATTAATTGCTAATTTACTTTTCTGTTTTTTTATAAGTTTAACATTACAGTTAGTAAGTTTTCGATATTAAACACCTTATTGGTTTCAAATACCATTTCCAAATTTTCTATATTTTCTTCTAAATGCTCTATGTCCTTTGAATAAGTATGTGCTATATCTACCATATCTTCTTCTTTAAATTCTCTATTTTCTAAAAATCTTACTACTGCTAATTCTTTTATCATAATATAACTTATCACTGCAAATTTTATTTTAGCTAAAACATCATAATCAAAAACAGATTTCATAAAATATCTAAAAATATAATAAACTAAAATTTGTTCAAAGTGGTAGTTTTTCTCCTTGTAATGTTCATCAAACTTTTCATGAAAACTTAGGTAAATCTCTTTATCCGTATCACTTTGCCAAAAATATCTTAGTGCATCTTCTATTCCCAAAATATCATTAGGCTTTATATGTTTTAAATCTTTAAATACATTAAGTATTTCTTTCATATTATTATATTTTTTATATTCTTTTCCTTTATAATTCTGAAGATTTTTAATAATTTTTTCAATAAATTCTTCAGCTAAATACTTATCTTTTATATTTTTAATAGATTTTATATCATTTAAATCTATTTTTTCTTGAATTTTATTTGCAAAAATAAGGGCTAAAGAACATCTAATATTTAAATCTAAACTTCTATTTTGCAGTATATCAAACACTACTTTTCTGCATTGCATAAGACTTATATACAGAGTTGGATTTATATCATTATAATTATTAACTTCTTCATCATTTTCACTTAATTCAAATATTACTCTTTTTGATGATCTTAATATTATTCTTGCAGCTTCAGGGCAAGACAAAGATATTCCCATTTCACGAAGATTACCGAATTCTTCTAAATAGCGAGGGTATTGTCTACATGTATAGCAAAGACTATCCCCCCCTAGGTTACTATATATATCACATAAATTGTCTTCATTTAAAAAGGAACATCTATCACCTTTTAAAACAAATATATTTTCATTATCTTCATTAACTATTTTACTTCTTAATTCTTCTCCAAACTTGCCTTGTACAGATAAATAATTTTTATAACTTTCCTCATCTATAACTATTCCCCATCCTGCACAACAAGTATCTTCACATTTATCAGCTATACATTCAAATTTATCAAAATAATCTGGCTTTCGTATTTTCATTTTAACCCTCACATCATATGTAATTTATATTTTTTATAACAAATTAATTTTAATACTCATTATTAATACCTTCAAGCTTTTATTAATTAATAAATTTTGTTGAAGGGAAATTCAAAATAGTTTATAATTAGTATAATAAATTTAGGAGGAAATAATATGAAGGCATTGAAGAATTTATATAAATTAATACATCATCATTGCTAGAGAGACTTGTTCTTGTAAAAAGAGTGCAGGTCTATTTTAAGTGGGCTTGTATCTCTAGGCTATGATATGCTAATGCAATCATATTTTTGTAAGTCATGTGGGATATTTGCCTGCATGGCTTTTTGATTTAGGATTAAATATGTACTAATAATAATCTTGAATTCTTATTTTTAAAATATAAAAGGAGAAATTAAAAATGAACAACTATAAAATTAAACCAAGTATCTTGCCAGGATTTATGGAATTATTACCTATAGAACAAAGAAAATTCAATGATATGGTAGAAAAAATTACAAAAGTATATGAAGAAAATGGATGTTTACCTATAGATACTCCAATTATAGAAAAAGCTGAAGTTTTACTTGCTAAAAGTGCTGGAGAGACAGAAAAGCAAGTTTATGCATTCCAAAAAGGATCTAATAACTTAGCATTAAGATTTGACTTAACAGTTCCTTTTGCTAGATATACATCTCAATATTTTAATGAGTTAACATTTCCATTTAAAAGATATCAAATAGGTAAGGTTTATAGAGGAGAACGAAATCAAAGGGGTCGATATAGAGAATTTTATCAATGTGATGTTGATATTATAGGCAAAGATAAATTAAGCGTAAAAAATGATGCATTAGTTATTAATTTAGCATCAAAAGCCTTTCAATCAATAGGATTAAAAAATTATAAATTTCAAATAAGTAATAGAAAAATATTATCTGCTTTATTAAAGTCATTAAATATAGAAAATCCTGCTGATGTTATGATATTAATAGATAAATATGATAAGATTGGGAAATTATCCTTTGAGGAGGAGCTAAATAAATTAGTAAATGAAGAACAAGCAAATATGATAAACAAAGTTATAAGTATAAATGGCTCTAAGAACAAAGTTTTAGAAGAATTAAATTCATTAAGTATACAAGATGAAAAATTTATCATGGGTTTGAATGAGCTTAAAGAAGTTATTACTACTTTAGAAATACTTGGAGTAGATGATAGTGAGTATATAATAAATTTAAAAATCATAAGAGGCTTAGATTATTATACAGGAACAGTATTTGAAACTTTGCTAACTAATAATGAACAATATGGATCCATTTGCTCTGGTGGCAGATATGATAACTTATCAGAAAATTACACTACTAATATATTGCCCGGAGTTGGTATTTCAATTGGTTTAACAAGATTATTTTTTGTTTTAAAAGAGATAGGATTTATTGAAAATTATAAACTTCCATCTAAGGTTGAGTATTTAATTATTCCAATTGGAGATACGTTGAAATACTGTGGCCAAGTATATACAAGACTGTCTCAACTAAAAAAGTCTGTAGAAATATATTTTGAAGATGATAAATTAAAGAAAAAATTGAATTATGCTAACAAAATGGGGATTCCAAATGTTATTCTTCTAGGTGAAGATGAAGAAATAAATAAGACTATAAATATCAAAAATATGGATACTGGAAATCAGGAAATAATAGACCTTGAAGATATCATTTAAATAAATACCTTCTTTTCTTATAAGATAGCCTAATAAGAAAAGAAGGTATAATATTTTCAATTATAAGTATTTTTATATTATCAAAATAGCAATATTAAGTCTATAAGACTATTTGTATATTTGAGTAATTCATCATAATTAAAAGGATTAGTAAACTTAATAATTCCTTCTAGACTACTATTGAAATTTCTTAGGTAATTCAATAAATAACTTTTACTATTAGCATATCCTGGAATAAAAGAATCATTTTCAATACCATTAACTATCTCATCTATTATTATTTTAGATTTTAAAGCTTTAACATTAATTTTAGTAATAAAATCATCTGTAAAAGTTATGTTATTCTGAATGTTTTGTCTCATAATACCTGTTATTTCTCTTAAAGAATATATTTCATCGTTTAAATTAACATAACTCTTTTTACCAATTATCTTTTCTATTAATTTTCTATCCAAAACGTCCTCCTTAAAACAAACTAAACTTACTATAATTTTAATGTTATTTAGGATAGCTTTCAATAGGTTAAATTCATATTGATCTTAATAAATTTGCCATTTCAATTGCGGACATAGCGGCATCATACCCCTTATTTCCTGCTTTCGTTCCTGCTCTTTCAATAGCTTGCTCAATAGAATCAGTAGTTAAAACTCCAAATATAACAGGTATTTCACTATCTAATGAAACTGATGCAACTCCTTTTGATACTTCAGCACATACATAGTCAAAGTGCGGTGTTGATCCTTTTATAACTGCTCCTAGACAAATAATCGCATCATATTTTTTACTATTTGCCATCTTCTTTGCTATTAAAGGGATTTCAAATGCACCTGGCACTAAAGACAGTTCAATATCATTTTCATTAACACCATGTCTTTTTAATCCATCTAATGCTCCATCTACTAACTTAGAAACAATAAAATCATTAAATCTTCCTGCTACTATTCCAATGCTCAAATCTTTTCCAACTAAGTTTCCTTCAAATACTTTCATTTTTTATACCTCCAAAATTATTATTATAAAATATGATTCATTTTTTCTTTTTTAGTTTTTAAGTAAAAATTATTCTCAGCATTTGGTCTTATTATTACTGGAACTATTTCTGATACCTTTATTCCATAACTTTCTAATCCTTCAACTTTTTTAGGGTTATTAGTAATAAGCTTTATATTATTTACTTTCAAAGACTTTAATATAGAAGCTGCAATATCATAGCTTCTTAAATCTGGGTGAAACCCAAGTTTTAAATTAGCCTCTACAGTATCATATCCTTCTTCTTGAAGCTTATATGCTTTAAGCTTATTTATTAAGCCAATACCTCTTCCTTCTTGTCTCATATATAATAAAATTCCAATACCTTCTTCTTTTATACTTTTTAACGCGAAATCTAATTGTTCACCACAATCACATCTTTTTGATCCAAATATATCACCGGTTAAACATTCGGAATGTACTCTAACTAGTATGGAATTAACATTTTCAATATCTCCAAGTACTAAAGCCACATGCTCTTTACCAGAGACTTTTTCAGTAAATCCATACATTTTAAAATTACCATATTTAGTTGGCATTTTAATTTCTGCTTCAGTTTTAATTAGTAGTTCTTCTTTTTGTCTATATTTAACTAAATCGTCAATTGTTATAAGCTTCAAATTATGTTCCTTTGCAAATTTAATTAAATCATTTGTTCTAGCCATAGTTCCATCATCTTTTATTATTTCACAAATTACACCAGCCTCTTTTAACCCAGCTAGTCTTGCTAAATCGACAGCCGCTTCAGTATGTCCACGTCTTTCTAAAACACCATTGTCTTTAGCTATTAATGGAAACATATGTCCTGGTCTTCTAAAATCATTAGCAATACTATTTTCATCTAATAACTTTTTTATTGTTAATGCTCTTTCATGAGCAGAAATTCCAGTAGTAGTATCTATATGATCTACAGAAACTGTAAAGGCTGTTTCATGATTATCTGTATTTACGCTAACCATGCCTTCTATATTTAATTCATCCGCAATATCTCTTTTTATTGGCATACATATTAACCCTTTTCCATATGTAGCCATAAAATTTATAGATTCACCAGTAACCTTTTCTGCTGCCATTAAAAAATCGCCTTCATTTTCTCTTCCTTCATCATCAATTACAATAATTATTTTACCTTCTTTAATATCATTAATTGCTTCTTTTATTGAATTAAATTTATACATTGAAATTATCCTCCTACATGAATCCATTATCTTTCAAGAAATTTTCATTTATTTTAAATTCTTTTTTTATCTCTTTATCATTAAAGCTTATAAAGCTTTCTATATATTTACCTACAATGTCACATTCGATGTTTACAAAGTTTCCAACTTTTTTCTCCATTAAAGTAGTTTCACTAATTGTATGGGGTATTATGGAAAGTAAAAACTTTTCATTGTCTACATATGCCACTGTTAGGCTTATTCCATCAATAGCGACCGAACCTTTTTCAACTATATATTTAATAACAGAAGATAAAGGTTTAACAGTTATGAGTGTAGCCACTTCATCTTTAGCTATAGATATTATTTCTCCTATACAATCAATATGCCCACTTACAATATGACCTCCAAATCTACCATTTGCACTTAGTGCTCTTTCTAAATTTACTTTAGATCCTATTTGAAGACTTCCTAAATTACTTCTTTTTAAAGATTCTAAAACAATATCAGCTGTAAACTCAGTAGACATTATACTTGTTACTGTTAAACAAACACCATTTACAGAAATGCTATCGCCTATATTTGTATTTTCTAATGCCTTATTAGCCTGTACTTTTATTTGGCAATATTTAAGTCCTTTTTTAATTTCTCTTATAACACCTATTTCTTCAACTATCCCTGTAAACAAATTATCACCCCCCTATATATCCAGTTAGTAATATATCTTCATCTAGAAGTTTAGCTTTTAAATCAGTAACTTTATAAGCTTTACTCAATAAGTCTATTCCCTCTCCCTCAATACAAGTTTTAGAATCTATTCCACCTATTATTTTAGGAGCAACAAATATCATCACTTTATCGACTATTCCAGCTTTTAGTGCAGAGTAATTCAATTCTCCCCCGCCTTCTAAAAGAATGCTATCTATTTCAATTTCTCCTAGTTTTAACATTAAATCATTTAGATCTACTTTATTATTTAATGATTTTGTTATTAACACCTCAGCTCCAAGATTTATTATTATATTCCTTTTATTTATATCTGATTTTTCTGTAGTTGCTATTATTGTTTTATAATTGCTTGAGGTTTTTAATATTTTAGAATCTATTGGAATTTTAAGATTACTATCAACTATAATTCTTATAGGATTTCTTGCACCTTTAATATTACAAGTTAAAGTTGGATCATCCATAAGTACTGTATTTATTCCAACCATAATTCCACTTAACTCATTTCTTAGTCTGTGTACTTTTAATCTTGATAATTCTCCAGTTATCCATTTAGATTCTCCAGTTCTAGTTGCTATCTTTCCATCTAAAGAAATAGCAGATTTTAAAACAACATACGGTTTTTTAGTTTTTATATATTTAATAAAAACTTCATTTAGCTTTAAACATTCTTTTTCTAATACTCCAATCTTAACTTCAATTTTAGCGTGTTTTAATTTTCTAATACTTTGCCCAGAAACTAATGGATTTGGATCTAAATTTCCTATTACAACTCTAGAAACTTTGGAAGAAATTAATTTATCTACACAAGAAGGCGTTTTACCATAATGAAAGCAAGGCTCTAATGTTACATATATAGTTGAGTCCTCAACACTTTCACTTGAATTATTTATGGCCTCTATTTCAGCATGATTTCCACCATAATTTCTATGATATCCTTGCCCTATTATTTTCCCATTTTTTACAATAACAGCTCCAACTAATGGATTAGGGTTAACCTTACCTTTTCCTTTCTTAGCTAATTCAATAGCTAATTGCATGTACTTTTCATCCATCTTTTAACTCCTTCTCTTTATTTATAAAGCAAAAATGCTCTGAGTAAATCTATCCCCAGAGCATTAAAACACAATAACATAAATAATCAATATAAATAAAAACTTTTTATTTTGCATAAAAAATATTATTAAAAAACTCTGAAATATAAAAATATTTCAGAGCTAATATAACAGTATAACAAACAAAAGTAATTATAAATAAAAATCACTTAAATACATTATCTTCTTCCATCCAGACTTTACTGTCGGCCTCGGAGTTTCACCGAATCATGCTAAAATAGCTCGCGGGCTTTACCGCCGGTAGGGAATTTCACCCTGCCCTGAAGATTTATTCAATTTTATATTGTTATTTTATTATCATTTCTATTTATTGTCAACAATAAGTTTTATAAAAATTAAATCTATATAGTTTAATATTCAATTATTTTCTCTTTATTCGTACACTCATCTATTAAATTTAATAGATCTTAATATTCCACTTTTAAGTGTTTTAAATAAATTTATACATTATTATCTCATATGATATCCTTCTCTCTTTTTTAAAGAAAAAATATAATACACAAGATATATTTTATACGTCTAAATATTCGCTATTTATTTCATTATTGTTCTGATCTTTTAATTTTGATTCTAATGCCAAATAACTAACTGCTATAAAAATAACTATACATCCTAAAACCTTTTTTATGCTTAGAGTTTCATTAAATAATAATAATCCACTAATTATACTAGTTATTGGTTCAAATAAGGAGAATATTGCAGCAGACGTAGCCCCTATAATTGATACACCTAACTGAAATAGTATAATAGCTACTACTGATGTTAATAATGAGATAATTATCATTAGAACATAAACTTTTAAAGAAAGATTAAATCTTATATATCTACCCAAAATATTACCTATTATCATTTCAACGGAAGTAAAAGAAACTATATAAAAAGATAATTTATAGGGATTTATTTTTACTAACTCTTGCTTTTCAAGATATACTATATAAAAAGCATAAGTTATTCCTGATATTAAAGCCATTAATGCTCCTAATATATTACTACCATTTTTCATATCCATAAAAAGTAATACACCAAGTAATGAAATTATCAAAGCTAAAACCTTACTTTTACCTAAACTTTCTTTAAAAAATAATTTGCATGTTACTGCTACAAAAATTGGATACATAAAATGCAATGTTGTAGCTGCTCCTACTCCAATATATGAGTAAGAACTATATAATAAGGCTGTAGTTAAAGCAACGCCTATTAAACTAAGAATAAATATATTCTTTACTTCTTTCTTTTCAGTTCTTAAAGAAATTTTTTTGTGTTTTAATATAAAAAATAAAATCGGAATAGCAAGTAAATTTCTAAAAAAGGTCATAGATAAAGAATTATTCCCTAATTTATATGTTATGTTTGCTAGAGCAGGTGTAAAACCAAATATTATTGCTGACAGTATTGTAAATAAAATACCTTTAATTTTCATATTATCGCCTTCTATTTCTTAATAAATTTTTACCAATACTAGTTTTATTTTACTACATAATTTGGCTAATTACATCTATTCACTAACAAATCTAACTAAAACGTTAAAAAGCATGTTAATTAATAAAAATTAACATGCTTTTCTATAATAAAAGTTTATATAATTTTATATATTCATTTTTAGAATAAACTTTTTACTATTATAAATAACTATTAATTATGCTTCTTCGTTCATAATTCCTAATTTATCAAATATTATAAATGCTAAATTTAAAGCAATTCCTACTACAGTTGCTAGTCCCATTCCTTTTAACTCTACAACTCCTATAGTTAATTTTATACCACTTAATCCTACCATAAATATGATTGATGTAAGAATTAAATTTCTTGATTTTGAAAAATCTATTTTTTCTTCTATAAAGGTTCTAAGTCCGGATGTTGCTATAGTTCCAAATAATAATAAACTTACACCACCTACTACTGGAGTTGGAATAGTACTTATTATAGCTGAAAGCTTACCTGAAAATCCCAATATTATTGAAATTATTCCTGCACCACATATTACATATACACTATATACTTTTGTTAAGGCCATAACTCCTATATTTTCGCCATAAGTGGTAGTTGGCACTGAACCAAACATGCCTGAGATTACAGTTGATAATCCATCGCCTAATAATGATCTATGAAGTCCTGGATTTTCTGATAAATCTTTACCTACTATGCTGCTAGTAACCTTTAAGTGTCCTATATGTTCTGCTATTACTACAAATGTAGCTGGAAGTATAGTTAATATAGCTGTCATGTCGAATTTAGCTATTTTTATTTGTGGTATTGTAAAGAATGTTGCATTATTTATAGCATTAAAATCTACTAGCCCCATAAAGCAAGCTGTTATATAACCAACAATAACTCCTATTAAAATAGGTATTACTTTTAAAAATCCTCTTAATAATACATTACTCAATATAACTGTTATAAGTGTAATCATTGAAACTATAACCCAAGTTGTATTAAGTTCTGGTGAATTTGATCCTCCAACTGGAAATCCTGCCATATCAGCTGCAGTACTAGCAAGCTCTAGTCCTATTATAGTAACTATCGCCCCCATTGCTGCCGGTGGAAATAATTTGTTAATCCAACCTGTCCCTGTATAACCTACAATAATTGCTACTATTGAAAAAACAAGACCTGAAACTACAAAGCCACTTTGTACAGTTTGAAAATTATAACCTTCACTAAATAATAAAAACGTTGGTGCTAGAAAAGCAAAACTTGATCCTAAATAAGCTGGTATCCCTCTTTTTGTTATAAAGGCATAAAGCAATGTGCCTATTCCATTAAAGAATAATACAGTTGTTGGATCAATGTTAAATAAGATAGGAACTAAAATAGATGCTCCAAACATTGCAAATAGATGTTGTATGCTTAATGGAATCGCCTTCCCCATTGGAACTTTTTCGTTGACATCAACCATTAAAACTTCATTTTCTGATACTTTTTTCATATGATTATCCCCCTTCTTAGTCTCTCAGAACTAAATTAAAAGTATTTTTATAAAATATATCATTTTTTTCGCTTAAATACAACATATTTTTTTAATTTTTAATATACTTTATTTTTAATTTTTATTTTATATCATTTACGAGTATATTATTTAGGAGTTATAATAGTGTATATTTTAATGTATAAAAAGTTGTTACAATTTTTAATTTATCATAAGTGGTGTTAAATTTGTGCTAAAGTTATTCTTCTCTTATCAAAAAAGAAAATTCTTATGTTATAATTTTCTTTATTAGAAAAGGAGGTAGACATATGTATAGAGCTATACAAATAAAAAACCTTCATTACCATATATTTTGTATAATGATTGTATTTATTATATGTACTATAGCAACTTCTTCCTCATTACTTTTAAACTATTGGGGAGTACATAAAGAGAATCTTCTTATGATTTTCTTAATAGGAGTTCTTATTTCTACTGTTGCTACAAGAGGATATATCTATGGATTTCTTAGTGCAATAATTAGTGTTTATTTGTTTAATTTTTTTTTCACAGAGCCATTATATTCTCTTGCAATAAGTAATAAACAAGATATTCTTTTAATTATATTTTTTCTAATAGCTGCACTTATATGCGGCATTATGTCATCAAAATTTCAACACCAGACTAAAATAGCAAAGCAGAATGAACGTACTGCCCAGTTTATGTATGAAATCACAGAAAGTTTTTTAAATCTTGCAGGTACTGAAAATATTGCTAATAATGCACTAAAATGCATCTATGAAAAAACTGGGCTTTCTTGTGTTATTAAACTTGATTCCAATAAATTTGAAGGTTGTAAAGACTTTTTTCACACACCAAATAGTCTATCTGATTTTAACAATTCCTTTGATTATGAAATGCCTATAAAAGGAGTTTCAAATCAGATTGGAACTATTATATTTCGATCTTGTGAGCCTTTTACAGAAGATACTAGTAAAATAATAAATACAATAGTTTATCAAATGGCTCTTATTCTTGATCGTGAGTATATTTATCTTGAGCGCCAAAAAATTAAACTTGATATGGAAAGTGAGCATCTAAAAAGCACTCTTTTAAGAAGTATTTCTCACGATATACGTACTCCACTAACAGGAATAATGGGTGCAAGTAACGTTATTATGGAACATATTAATTCACTAACTAATACAGAAATTCAAAAACTTGCATCAGATATAAATGAAGAATCTTCATGGCTTATTATGACTGTTCAAAATATATTAGATATGACACGAATTACTGATGGGAAATTTACCATTAACACTAATTATGAATCCGTTGATGATCTTATTAATCAGGCTGTTTCTCGTCTTCCATCCTTTTATGACTTAACGAGACTTTCCATTTCTATACCCGATGATATTTTTCTTGTTAATGTTGATGGTAAACTTTTTGTGCAAGTAATTATAAATCTAATTGATAATGCTTTTAAGCATTCTGGAGATAATTCACAAATTATGCTTAGTGCTTATCCTGAAAATTCACTTATGGTATTTCAAGTATCAGATAACGGTTATGGTATTGATCCTGCTATACTTAATGATATTTTCAATGGTTTTATAACCATGCCAACCCATGTTGCTGATAAAGGAAGAGGAGTGGGACTTGGACTTTCAATATGTAAAGCAATCGTAATAGCTCACCAAGGTTCTATCTTAGCATCAAATAATGAATATGGTGGTTCTACTTTTAAAATTACTTTACCTTATGAAAAAGAATAGAAATAATTTTTAAGTTTTCGAGAGGAGTTTTATTATAATATGATTGAAACTAAATCTATTTTAATTATAGAAGATGATTCCAAAATTACTAATTTTATGTCCATGGCTTTGAAGGCAAAAGGTTACCAAGTAATATCTGCTCCTACAGGAAAGGATGGTATTCTTGCGTTTTGTACACAATCACCAGATATCATAATGCTTGACCTTGGTCTTCCAGATATGGATGGTAATGAGATTATTAAAGAAATACGAAATGTTTCACAAATACCTATACTTGTTGTTTCTGCTAGAGAATTTGATAATGATAAAATTTCAGCCCTTGATGCTGGCGCTAATGATTACGTTACAAAACCTTTTTCTATGGGTGAACTTCTTGCTAGAGTTCGTGTAATGGAACGTTTCATTGTTAGAGAGAATTTTATTCAACCAGAAAGTATTTACCATTTTGATGATCTTACAGTTGATACCGAAAGAAGACGAATATTTCTTGGTCAAAAGGAAATTCACCTTACACCACTTGAATACAAATTGCTTTTTTTACTAGTTTCTAATTGTGGAAAGGTTGTTACTCACAGGCAGATTATGAAGGAAGTATGGGGATATTCAGAAAGTGGTGATTCCAAGAGCATACGTGTTTGCATGGCAAGTTTACGCCGTAAAATTGAAAATGATACTTCCCATCCGCGCTTTATACTTACTGAAATTGGAATAGGCTATAGATTCATAGATAAAAAATAAAAAGGTTGTTGCACAATTATACTTCTATTCATCATCTAGAATATTTTAATTTGTGCAGCAACCTTTTATTACTTTATTCTGTTTTCGAAGAAAGTCTAAATACATCAGTAGAAAGCCCCATTACTACTATATGGTCATCTTCTTTAAACACATATTTTCCACCTGGTGCTGGATTTAATGAACTTTTATTCTTTATTGCAATAATGTTAACCTTATATGTAGCTCTTACATTAATATTTTCGATAGTTTTTCCAAGCCAATTAGGTGCTATTGGTATTTCTAATATGCAGTATTCAGAAGTAAGTTCTATATAGTCAAAGATATTTGTAGCATTATATCTTACTGCAAGTTTTTCTGCAATTTCCTTTTCAGGATAAAAAACCTCATCAGCTCCTACCTTTTTTAAAAACTCAGTTTGACGCTCTCTCTTAGCTTTTGATACAACAAATTTTGCTCCAAGTTCTTTTAATATTGATGTAATTTCTAAAGAAGCATAAAAATCTTCACCAATTGCTACAAAGCAGTAATCAAAATTATTAACTCCTAAGGATCGCAATACACCTTCCTTTGTACAATCTCCAACAAAGGAGTCCTTAAATATTGGTGATAATTCTTGAATTACTTCATCACTTTTATCAACAATCATTACATCATTTCCAAGTTCCTGCATTTTACTTGCAAGATGTTTTCCTAAAATTCCCATTCCAATTACAAGTATTGATTTCATTTTATCCTCCATTTCATTATCTATATGTAAATATATAATTAACCTATCATTACCTTTTCAAGCGGCCTTTTTAATGGAGCTTCCTTCTTTTTTTCTCCAAATACTAATAACAATGATAACCCACCTATTCTTCCACCATACATAAGCACTATTAATATTATTTTTGAAAAAACTCCGAGAGACGGTGTTATTCCTTTTGAAAGTCCTACTGTTGCTGCTGCAGATATTACTTCAAACATTACAGTAGAAGCACTTATTTTTTCTACAAAGCATATAATCATTGTTGCAGTTAATACTCCTGCTAAATAAACATATGTTATGACAGCAGCTTGTTTTATAAGGCTTTCTTCAAGTTGCTTCTTGAAGACAGTTACATCATTTCTCCCTTTTGACATTGAAAAGGCTGCAATTATTACTATTGCTAATGTTGTTGTTTTTATACCACCAGCAGTTGATCCAGGGCTTCCACCAATAAACATTAGTATCATAGTTAAAATACTTCCTGATTCTGATAATGTAGTAAGATCCATTGAATTAAATCCAGCTGTTCTTGTTGTAACTGACATAAATAATGAAGAAATAATCTTCTCAGGTATTGTTAATTCTCTTAAATTAGTACTTGCTTCAAACAAATAATATCCTACAGTTCCTAGGGTAATTAATACTACTGTTGTTATAATTACTATTTTAGAATGGAGTGAATACTCTCTAAAATGATATTTATTTTTTAGTATATCATCCCATACTAAAAAACCAATTCCACCTATTATAATTAATATCACTATTGTAATGCTTACAATCATGTCTGTTTCATAACCTGTAAAAGAAGAAAATTCTTCGTACTTTCCCATGAGATCAAATCCCGCATTACAAAAAGCAGATATAGAATGAAATATACCATTGTAAAGTCCTTCCCAAAACCCCATTTTAGGAATAAACTTACTTGCAAGTATAACTGCTCCAGCTCCTTCAAAGATAACTGTTCCCATAATAATGCGTTTTACTAGCTTTACAATACCACTAATGCGCATATTTCCTGATGATTGCATTAATATCATTCTTTCATAAAGTCCAATTTTCTTTTTAGCAAAAATAGCAAACATACTAATTATAGTCATTAATCCAATACCACCAATTTGTATCATAAGTAGTATAACTATTTGTCCAAATATAGACCAATAAGTAAATGTATCATATACAATAAGACCAGTAACCCCTGTTGCACTTGTTGCAGTAAATAATGCATCTATAAATGGAGTCCATTCTCTATTTCGTGATGAAAAAGGAAAACATAAAAAAATACTTCCTACTACTATAACTAAAAGAAAGCTGAATGCAATAATACGTGTATAACTTAAATTGTTAATCCATTTTTTAATCATTTTTTGTCACCTTAATTCTTTGCTTAGCAAGCATAATCATTTTTTCCGGACCATCGTTAACATAAACAAATGGTACATTATTTCTATAAAATATATTTTGATAAAGTAAATCATTACATAAGAGCACTTGATTACTAATATTAGACCCTATTTCTATATTTCTGCTCATTATGAGATTTTTATAATCATCACTATCTACTGCTAAAAAACATATATAAGATTCTTCAAAATTTATTATGCCTACATCATTAATGTGCACATATGGCTCACCATTTTCTTCAAGAATATTTAAAATCCCATCTGCAAAATCTGATTTTCCATAAACAAGTATAACTCCTCCATAATCCACATATTTCTTTTCTTTTGGAAAAGTAGTTGGCAATTCCAAGAAATCATCAATTTTTTTCATAACCCGGTAACCTAGAAATATCATAATTAATATTATCAATCCTAAAATATATTCCATACTACTCCCCCTAATTTAATACATAAAATGATTTAATTCTTCTCTATAATAACTCTAAACGTATAAATTTTAGGTTTAATATTATATTTTAGTATTATTATTTCATTATATTTAGACATAATTTTCTTAACGTTTTTTTAACACCTTAGATATTGTTTAATATTTTGACACAGATAAAAAAGACTTTTAAATTATATAATTCAAAAGCCTTTCTTAAATATAACTTAATACAATTAACCTAATAGTACCTTAATTGCTAAGTTAGAAAAGTAATTAGCAGCAATAATTAATGAATCTTCATTTAAATTATAAGAAGGATGATGCCAATCTTTCTCTCCTCCAACTCCCATCCAAACAAAAAATCCTGGAACTTTATTTTGATATAATGCAAAATCCTCACCTCCAGTGCTTTGATTTGCTAATACAGCATTATATCCTAATTCTGTTGCTGCTTCAGTAGCTACTTTTATAAACTTCTCTGAATTATTAACAATAGGTAAATAAGAATACCATCTAAAATCTATCTTTGCTCCAAAGGCTGATGCGATTCCTTCTACATTTCGTTTCATTAATTTGGGAATAATTTGGCGAATATCATCTTGAAATGTCCTTACTGTACCTTCAAGCTCTGCTCTTTCCGGTATTACGTTCCAAGTATTACCTGCTTGAAAACGAGTTATACTGATAACAACATTACTAAACGGACTTAAGTTACGGTTTACTACTGTTTGTAATCCAGAAACGATTTGACTTGCTACTATGATAGGATCAATAGTTTTTTCAGGTATTCCAGCATGTCCACCTACTCCAACCACATCTATCTCAAATCTATCTACACTTGCCATAAGTGGACCTGATCTTATTCCTATTGTACCTACTGGGAGATCTGGTTTGTTATGCATTCCAAATATAGCTTCCACATTATCAAGTGCTCCTGATTTAATAATTATATTAGCACCTTTTGCATTTTCTTCTGCTGGCTGAAATATAATTCTGACAGTTCCGTGTAATTCTGATTTACGATTTTTTATAATAATGGCTGCTCCTAAAATTGATGCAGTATGGAAATCATGCCCACAAGCATGCATTAAACCAAAATTTTTAGATGAAAATTGTAAACCTGTTGTTTCTAAAATTGGCAGTGCATCAATATCACTTCTTAAACCAATAATTGGGCCTGAATAATCCCCCTTTATTTCTGCAACAACTCCTGTTGCTAAAGGCAAATCTAATATTTCTATATCTTCCTCCTTTAACCACCGACGAATACGTTTAGTAGTTCCATACTCCTCCATAGACAATTCAGGATTTTCATGTAATTCACGTCTATATTTAATTAATTTATCACTTAATTCCTTTTCATTTATAAATACTGTCACTTTTATGCCTCCTCTCTCAGCTTGAATCAAGCTATCTTAAGAATTCGTTTATATATTATTTAATTTTTAAATCTCTCGTCTAATATTCCTTGATTTATATTATTCTCACTTCCTAGAAAAATTTACCTTATCTACAACTTTCTTTATATTCAAACTTCTGTTTTCCTCTTTAATTACCTTATAAGTACTTTATCTATTTTTTTACATCATTTAATTTTTTTATTTGGGTTACAAAATTAAAACTTAACTCTTAATCTTGTCTACCTCCTCTCAAAGCTATAATAATTACATATACTTACAGTTTTCAATGCGATTTTATAATTCATTCATAAATTATATTTATTAAATATATTATATATAAATAAGTCTTTGGAGGAACATACATAGGTATGTAGATATAATTATTATGAAAATATATGAATTATCACTCAAAAAATTTGTGGATATTAATGATATTAGTATTATAAGTAAAAACAAAATTGGTGACTTAACTCTAGTTTTAGACTCCGAAAATATAGATGTTGGAGATATACTTATTTTATCTAATTTTGTAGATATGATTAGTAATAAAGGTTATGGTGCTGGTTTATCAAAAATTCCTTATGCTTATTATGCTAATGATAGAAAAGTAAAAGCTTATTTTTCAGATGCTAATCTCGTTGCTTATAATCTTGATATCTTTAGAATTTATTTTGATTTCAAAATAAAAATAATAAAAAAAATCAATAAAATACCTTATTTTATAACTATAACAGGAGATAGTTGTGATCTGATAATTTTTAAGAAATAAGGTATTATAATTTCTTTTTAAATATAAAAAAAGTTATTTTCCTAATTTTAAAAGAAATATAAATATATTTCTTTCACTATTTAATATGTATATTTGAATTTTAATAAAAAATTAAGCAATAGCATAATAAGTGCTTTTGCTTAATTTTTTATTATATATCCATTTCTTTTAAGGATTTTTATTGCTTTGTCAAAGTTTACTTCCTTAGTAAATATATAATCTGTATTATAAGTTGATACCGCGAATATTCCAATTTTATTTTCTGCTAATAATGTAGATATTTTTGACAAAATTCCTATAAGAGAAAAATCTAATATACCTTGTATCCTAAATCCCCGCCATCCATTATCACATTGAATCACATTTGCTGGTATCAATTTTGTGCTACATACTATTGATAACTCTTCGTCCGTCTTACTAATAAAGCAAAACTCATTTGAATAATCTATTTGTGATAAATCTTCAACTTTACATATTGAAAAATCTTGATCTATTATTTTTATTTCCATAACATTACATTTCCTTTCTAGTTATTTTATATTTTAAACCATTAAGCCTTAGTGTGATGTAGAAGTAATATACATTCGTTGAAGATTTCCACCCTCTCCATTTACTATCGTTAGAAAATCCCAGCCACATTCTTCATAAAATTTTGTATGATCTGTTACTAAATATAGCTTTTTAATACCTATATTCCCTAAGTCTCTTTTGACAAAATTTAAAATATACTTTGCTATTCCTTGATTTCGATATTTTTCTTCAACAAACAAAGCACATAAATTAGGTTTTAGATCTTTTCTGTCATGAAAATCATTTTCTATAACTCCTGCTCCTGCGATAATTTCTTCTTTATCATCTAAAACAATATACCATTGTGGTACTCCCATTTTTAAATCAATACATTCTTGGATACTTTCTTTGTACGCGTCAACTGAAATACACCATTTTTCTGAGAACCAACAAGCTGCCTTTTCCAAATATTCAGGATAATCACATAATTTCTTCAATGTTGTATGTACCATTTTTAATATCTCCTCTAAAACTTCTTATTTGTCTTTTTAATATAGAAATAGTATTTAATTTTTCACTTTTCAAATAACTTGATAAAATTTATATTTTTTGTTACACTAAAATATTTTATTATATATTAATGGTATTGTGTCACTTTCTACCATTATAAATATTCCTAACCCTATAAATACTATTGGTATAACTATATGCTTATATTTTTCAATATTTTTTTTAATAAAGCTATATTCTGATAAAGTTTTAGCAATATAGCACCATATTGCTATAAGAAAAATAAATGTTATTATTGTTATAAAAATTTCTATTGAATTCATATTTGAAAAAAGTGGTATATATATTCCAATATTATCTCCCCCATTGGCTAAAGTCACACTAGCTACTTTAAAAACACTCGGATTGATAACTTTTTTTATAACTATTGCTATACTATTATTATAGTTTTCTGTTATTTTATTTAAATCTGTATCTTGCTTTTCTTTCTGATTTTCACTTTCATTCTTTTTACTTTCTTTTTTATATTTAAAATATTCATTTACACCTAAATATATAGGGAATAATCCAAGCAACCCTACATATTTAGGTGGAACTATAGATATCCCTAAAGCTCCTATAATACTTATTATAAGTAAAACACATATACCTAAATACTGTCCCAAAATTATATGATATACTTTTATACTTTTATTTATTTTCGAGAAAAATAGCATAAGTATAAATATATCATCGACATTAGTACATACAAATGAAATTAATGCTGTTATTATTGTTCCACTCATGTTATACCCCTATAATGTAGTTATATTTTCTTTTCTTAATATTATAGCATATCTTATAGCAATTCTAGTTCTTGCTTTATGTATATTCTTTTACCTTAAGTACTATTTAGACAGTAACAATGAATTCAAAATGGAATTTTTAATATATGGAGTTTTAATAATTATTTCTGTATAATCATTATCTTTTTTCATTGCATTATAGCGAGATTTTAAAATTTTAAATTATATTAATAAAATAAGGCTTTTTCAGAACTAGGTAATTCTCTTGGTGTCATACTAATTAGAATACTTAAAGATAGTTTGAAGTTTTATTTAATCAAAAGGAAATCTAAGTGCTAAAGCTGCTAAACTAAAGTTTATTGGATCTTCAGTTGCATAAGCATTATTTCCAAAAAATAATCCTGGATGATTCTCTAATCTATTCAATATAAATAATATATAGTAGTTCAATGGAGTAATATTTATTGTATTAGTATATATTGAAAGAATAGCATTTGTATTAGATACAACAATTACTAATGATGGTGTATAATCAACATTTACTTCTGGATTATTTTCAAGTGTGCTATTAATAAAGTCATTTGCCGCCATATCATTATGTATTGTATTTTTTTTAGAGTGACTAATATTTCCAAGCTGTACTTCATTTATATATAAACCTACCAAAAATGTAGTTAAGCTAATTTGTAAATTTGTTTGTACATTTGAAGTGCCAAGTTGAGAATTATTACTAGAATCGCTGGTATTGGATGTTGTTCTTATAAAATAAAAAACTCTATTATCATTTGTGAAAATTAATTGTCCATCTTTAATTATTGGATTAGTATTACCTAAAAAAGCGCTACAAGGGGGTACTTTTCCACCTGCAAATGGATTACAATTATTTTTACTCATTTCTATCACCACAACTTCACAATAATCTATTTATCAGAAGGTCAAGACTTAACCATATAATACATAATATGCTATAAAGGATATAATATCACTGTGAATTTATTACTTAATATACTTGAAACTATGAAGAAATAATTAATAACTTTAGATAAGCCTATAAAACCTTATAATAACTACAAAGTTCTATAGGCCTTCTTTTATTTTAATTGTCTATATATATATTTAAATAATAAGTAATATTAACTTTTACCTAAATACTCTTCTAATGTTAAATCTTTTTCTTTTATTTTAAGTGAATGCTCAGTACCAACATAACGTATGTGCCATGGTTCATAATTATAGCCCGTAATATTTTCTTTTCCCTTTAAGTATCTAAGAATGAATCCGTATTTATGAATATTTTTATGGAGCCACATACATTCTTTAGTATTCTCAAAATTTTCGTCCATCTTTGTATAGTTAACTGCCAAAACATCAACTACAAGACCAGTTTGATGCTCACTATATCCTGGCTTGGCTACATACTTATCAGCATACTCTTTTCCATTGTTATAAACTTCATTATTATAAACATCCTCCTGATATTCATATGATCTATATCCTGAGACTGCTAATAAATTTATTCCTTCTTTCTTAGCATCTTCAAACATTCTTTCCAAATTTTTATTTGCTTCTCTTCTTAATAAAATCTCTTTATTAGATTTTACTTCTATCTCTACTAAATCTTCAGGTTCATATCCTTTTTCTAAGCCAAAAGTTTTATTAACCAATATAATACTTTTTATATTATTATTAATATTATTTATAGATTTACTTTCAAAATTAGTTTCCCCTTTTGATATATTTATTTGCTCATTATTTATATTTTGTATTTTTATAAGCTTTTCGATTATAATCGTAGATAAAATAAAAGTTATCCCTAATAATATCATTCTTCTTATTCTTCTTATTCTTCTTTTTTTAAATTTAGACATACTAATCACTTCCCTTCGTACTTTAATATAACAAGGGAATTTTTCTTTATAATATATTACTTGTATCAAAGTTGTAAAATATTATTTATATAGTTTTAATATAGATGAAATTTACTTTTCAAATCTATAGCCTACTTTATATACAGTCTTTATATTATCTTTCAAATTTAACTTATCTCTTAATCTTTGAATATGTATATCTACAGTTCTAGTTCCTCCATAATAATTATATCCCCATACTTTGTCTAATATTCGATCTCTAGATAATGCAATATTGCAATTATTTAGAAATAGTATTATTAATTCAAATTCTTTTAAAGTTATATCTACTTGATTACCATCTAAGGTTATGAGTCTTTTATCTATATCTATTTCAATATTCTTAAACTTAATAATATCACAACTTTTGTCATTATTATCATTTTTATTATACCGTCTTAACACAGCTTCAATTCTTGCCAAAAGTTCTATACTTTCAAAAGGCTTAACTAGATAATCATCTGCACCTAATCTTAATCCTTTTACTCTATCCATTACTGAATCTTTAGCTGTAATAAAAATCACGGGAATATCCTTGGTCTTTATAATACTAATTAATTCAAACCCATCTATTTTAGGAAGCATAACATCAAGAAGAACTAAATCAATTTCATTAGAATCAAATTTTTCTTTTCCATCTTCTCCATCTTCTGCTGTTATAACATTATATCCATAAATCTCTAAGTTTATTGATATTAAATCTCTAATGGCAATATCGTCTTCAACTACCAGTATTTTTATATTTTTCTTCATATCATCAAACTGCCTCTCTATAAAAACTAATTATATTATTATTTTCATAATCTACAAGAAATAAATAACCCTTTGTTGATTCACTGCCTTCAAATAATTCTAAATAAATTAATCCCCTATGATTATAGCTTATATTAATATTTTCTTCTTTAATTGTTATATGTAATTCGTCAGTTAATGGTTTGATGATTTCCTTAAATTTATCTAGATTAATATCACTTATCTTATAATCCATAGTTAGATAATCTTTTTCACTTAATTTATTATCTATATTATAAGATCTTCCTACACTTAATATCTCACCTGTTTCTACTGCTATTTCACAATAGTATTTTTGATTAATCTCTGACTCACTCTTATTAGCAAGGTTTACCATCCATACCATTTTTTTATCTTTCTTATATATTTGAATGTCCTCATAAATTTTCTCTCTATCTAATGTTATCGAAAAGCCATTTTTTAATACTTCTAATGCTTTATTTATTGCTTCTTCCCTAGAAACATAATTATTAGGTAAACTATTATTACTATATTCAGGAATTATTTTGTCTGAATATATAACATTTTCATTATAAGAAGTGAATAATGATTTAATAAGTAATAGTAACATACAAATTAATATAAATAATATGCCTAATCTAATTCTCTTTCCCACTTAATTCACTCCTTTAAATATTAATGTTATTGCTGTTCCGTTATTTTCTTCACTATAAATTTCAAAATTTATATCATTTCTTATACAGATTTCATTACATATAGCTAGCCCTAGCCCCATATTATTTTTTCCCACGCCTCTTGATTTATCTACCATATAAAATGGTTCTTTAACTTTCTTTAAATTTTCTTTTGATATTCCTATCCCTTCATCTATTATTTGCAGTTGGTATTTGTCATCATCTATGTTTTTACCATATATTCTAATTTTCTTTCCCTTTTTAGATGCTTTTATTGAATTATCTAGTAAATTACTTAATAAAACTTCAATAAGTTGTTTATCTCCAAATATATAATTATCCTCTACTTGTATATTTACTTCTATCTCCTTATTATCTACTTTGTATCTTAAATCATTTATAGACTTTTCTATAGTTTCTTTAATTAGAAATCTATTTTTTTCAGCATCATTATTTTTAATTAGTATTAATTTTGTAAGGGTTGAACTTAATTTTTCTAATCTTTTGGATTGAGAATTTATATACTGTAACGATTTAAATTTGATTTCATCACTAATATTATCTTTTTGAAGTAATTCTGAATATCCAATTATGGATGTTACTGGAGTCTTTATTTCATGTGTTAGATTATCTATAAATCTTTGCTTTTCGTTACTATTTTCTTTAAGTTCATCAATTTTTTCTTCTATTACTTGAATCATAGAGTTAAAGTTTTCAGCTAAAATTCCAAACTCATCATCAGCATCATATTTTGCTCTTTTATAATATTCACCACTTTTTATGCTATTTGAAACTTCTATCAAGTATTTAATTGGATTAGTTATTAATTTTGAAATTATGTACATTCCAATGGCTAGTAATATTGTGATTATACTTGTTAACATTAAAAACAACTTATAATTAGATAATCTATCATCATTAATAAATGTAATATCTTTAGTTAAGACTATTTTATATTCTAAATTATTTATTCTAATCCTTGAACTTATGAATAATAATTTTCTACTATTCACATCTCTAATAATAAATAATTCTTCATCTAAATTGGCAGCTACTACTTCTTGCCTTTCTTCTTTAATTTTTACTTCTGAAATATTAATAATTTTCTGGTTATCTTCACTAAATACTTCTATGTTCTTTATACTATTTCCACTATATACGAACTCCCTAAGTAAACCTTCAAGTTTATCTATGCTTTCTAAATTATCAGTACTAACAATATCCATATTGGGGTATATAGAATTTTTAACTGCCTCGTACTCATTTAAACCTGTTGTTATTACAACATTTAAATTTCTATTATATATAGTTTCAATTATTATTATTCCAGCTCCATTAAACAATAAAATAAATAGTAATATAGAATATATAAATATTTTTTCCCAAATTTTCATCTGCTAATATAACCTCCTTTTATTGTCTAATGATTTATAGTATTTATCAATATTTTTATATATAAATTTTAGTTTAATTATCTTTAATTAGCAAATATAATCCTTAATTTAATTATGTAACCTATTGAGTGTTATTGTGCTTATGAATTTTTCTTTATGTTAATTTCCTTATTTACTAATAATATAAAATAAATGTTTATAAATTAAATAATACTTGTTTCAAAGTTGTATATTCTTATTACTTACTTAAAAATCTTCTATGGTTATAAATGATTTAATATAACTATATGAAAGCCTACCCACTTAGTATAAACTTAAGCAGATAGGCTTTCATATAGTTTCTCCATCTTACATTTTGAGGATATTTTTATATACTAAGCATAGGTTATCCTAGTATTTAAATTGATATTTTATAATTATTCTCCTCTAAGTAACTTATAGTACCTAGGTGAATCATTTTCACTGCATTTATCACACTTTTTTGCATAACAATATGTTTTAGCTCTTCCCAATTTCTCATGCATTTTATCCCATATATCTTTTATATCCTCCTTTAGAACATTTCCAAATGCTTCTGGAACAAAGTCACAAGGCAAAAAATTTCCTTCATTATCTATATAAGAATGTTGTACCCCTGCTCCACATCCAAATTGATCTTTTGATTCAACATATGGAAAAACAGATGTCTTAGGATAATTTTTATCTTTATTAAATTTTATATGAAGATCAATAAGTTCATCTTTGTCTTCCTTAGAAAATATTTCATTTGACTTTACTAAAAGGGATCCACATGGTATAGGTTCTAGAATTCTAAGTTCATCTACTCCTAATGTTTTTAAAAACTTACCTAATTTATATATTTCCCCACTCTTTAGCATTTCTTTTGTACATACAGTTTGTGCCATAGTATAAAGTCCAGCTTCCTTAGAGTTTTTTATCGCTGAAATTGAATTTTCATATGCTCCATTATAACCCCTTTTTTTATCATGATTTTCTTTATATATGCTATCTATACTTATTCCTATACCAAAAAGTCCTGCTTTTTTTAGTGTTTTTGCTTTATTAATATTTAATGAATACCCATTTGTAAATAAATAAGAAATACTTCTGTTATCAATACTACTTATTATTTCCTCTAAGTCCAATCTAAGAAGAGGTTCACCACCTGTAAACCCAATTATTCCAACACCTAAATCTTGAAGTGATTTTATAATGTCTTTTATTTCATTGGTTGTCATTTCCTTTGATTTATCTTCCTTATCTTTAATAAATCTTTTTGCACTACAATGCCAGCAATTATACATGCATCTTCCTGTAATAGCTATATAAGTAGAAATTGGAGCCAGCCTTCTTCCTGTAGTATGATTATAAAAGAATTCAGCCTTCTCTCCTGGAACTGCATCTACAATACTTTTATAAGCTATACTATTTAAAGGTGGTAAAAATGAGTTAACTACAAAATTACCATTATGAATAACCAGTCTATCATTTTTTATAACATTCATTCCACATTTTATAATATTTATAGCCTTATAATTTTTGCTTTCTTTAAATCGCATATGTATATAAAAGAAATTTTTTCTTACGTTATTATTTATCATTGCTTTTATAATTGGAATTGCATTACTTATCATTTCTAAAAATCCCCCAAACATATTTATGAGTAATTGTATTAATCTTTTTTTCATTAAATAGTTTAATCATTGAATCTTTAATACTTTCATCTTCCATATCCACCATAGCATCGAATCCAGCTAGAGCTCCTGTTGATGTAATAAATAAAACTAAATCTTTAGTATCCTTAAAAGAAAACTTATGTGATCCACTTGCTATTTCTAATTTCTTAAAGTTTTCTTTTTCAAACCATCTTCTAAAGCTTTTATGACTAATTGGATTTGGAAGTTCTTTCATTATTCTATTTACCTTAGTATAATTTTTCAAAATAAGTTTTGGATATATCTTTCTAACCTCTGGTAATGTATCTTTCAAGTTAACTATTACGGCAAAATACCCATCTTTTTTTAAAACCCTAGAAACTTCCTTTATAATTTCATGCGGGTTTTGATATTTAATTGCCCAGGCACATATAACAATATCAAAGGTATTATCTTTGGAATTCTTAAGGAAAGATATCATATCATTTTCTATAAACTCCGCATTTAAGCTGTAGTTGTTTTTCGCTTGATTTAGCATCCCTTCTGATATATCTACTAAAGTAAATTTTGAGTTCTTGATTCTTGAATTTATAAAGTTACTATTGAAGCCTGTCCCGCAAGCAAGATCAAGAATATTAGGTGATAAGTTAACTTTATCATCACTATACCTTATAATAACTTTATTTAACATTTCTTTATTGTATTTGTGCATTTCTTTTAAGAAAGACTTGTTGTAATTTTCACTTACTCTTGTATAGGAATTTGCTATATCATTTAAATTTGTATACTTTTTACATAAAAATAAGTTTATAATTTTATATAGCCCTTTTAATACATTCATAAAATAACCCCTTTGATTTTTATAGCTGTTTTTTATCTAAGGATTTATACTACCCTTCAAGATCTCTCCTAAATATATATATTCATAGCTAGATATTTCAATTATTTCTCCATTATTAAAATATCTAGAAGCCAACTTTTTCATTTCATTTTTTGATAACATTTTAACCTTCTCAAAGCAACTTCTTTCAAAAAAACATATAAGTTTAGTTACTATATGTGTTCTATCAAATTCATAAATTAAAATTTTGCCATTATTATTAAGTAATCTATTACATTCTTTTAAAGTTTCTTCTTTATCTTTTATATGATGAAATGAATCTCTCATTATAATTAAATCAAATGAATTATCTTTCAAATCTATATTAGTTGAATATCCATTAATTATTTTAACTTTATTATTTTTCACCTTAGCTATATTAGTCATTTTTTTTTCTGGATCAAGAATAGTTACATCCGCACCTAGATTTATTAAAATATCTGAAAGAGTCCCTGTACCTCCACCTATATCTAAAATATCTAAATTATTAACATCCTTAATTACCTTTATTATTTCTTTATTTTTATCTAAATGAAATATCTTCATGAATTTATCATATTGCTTACTGTAATATTTAAATAAATAACTCATTTAATATCCCCTTAAAACCTTTGTTAATTTTTACTAACTATATGATAACATGTAGCTCTTACAAATTTAAAATATATTTCTTAATTTTTTCTAACATATGTATTTTATTATAAATAATAAATATAAAAAATTAGCTAAGATAAATAGAATATGTGAAATAATCATATCTATTTACCTTAGCCTTTATATCTACAATTTAGATCTTTACTTTATCTTATTTAAAAAATTTCTTTTATATTTCTTTAACTTTTTTAAATTATGGCTTTCAATATAAATTCCATTTAATAATAGAACAATACCTAGCCCAACGCAAAAGCCTTCTATAAAGTCTGGAAGTAAATTGAAACGACTTGATACTAACCATATTAAATTTACTAATAATCCCCATTTAAGATATTTATTAAATTTTCTCATAAATTATCAACTCCAATACTATTAATCTATTTATATAAATTATCTTCTATAATTTTGTTTGCTATAAGCCCTATATTAACCTCCCTAATATCCATATAAACTTCAATAATTCTATCTGTTAAGATAACTTCAACATATTCTACTTGCTTTCCATCTTCATCTTTGTAAGTTATTATATCATAAGTTATTATTTCATCTTTAAGTTGCTTTTTAGAAATCATTTTAATTCCCCTCCATAAGTTTTATTCACTACATTTTAGCAAATAACTAAAAATGTGTCTATTACTACTCTTTAACATAATCTCTAAGTCTAAAGCTTCCTGCTGTAAAGAATACTCCTGACATTAATATTATTACTATAATTGGAATTAATATTTTCCCTTCATTAATAATTTGAATTAACCAAGAAAAAGGTGATATTATACTTAAACTACTTATTATCTGTGGAACATTATCAAATTCTTCTATGCCTCCACCAAATATTCCAAGTCCAAAGGATAATAATCCAAAGATTACAACTGCTAAACTTGCTATAGTTTGATTTTTTAACCATCTAGTAGTAAATACAATTAATGATGTAGTAACTAAACTGCATAAAGTTATAACTAATATTCCTTCACCTAAATTATAGTTTTGTATTTTAAATAATTTAATTGCTAAAATTAAAGTTATTGAACTTATTAAACTTTGAAGAATAAATGCTGATAGATATAAGGAGCCTAAAATTACTTTATCAGAATTACCGGTTGATATTGTTCTTCTTAATACCTTCTGTGCCTTAAGCTTAATTATATCATCAATTAATATAGAACCTCCTATCATCATAAAATAGCATATCATAAGAATAGCCATAACATAATCAGTTTTATTTTCTTGAAATTTATCTACTATTATAGTTGTTACCGTATTAGTGCTAAGCCCATCATTTATACCTTCTTTAAGTAAATTATTAACATAATCACTTATAATATTATCTCCAAGAACTGCTCCAATGTCAGCTTCAATACTATAACATTTTACTTTAGGCATTTCACCATTATCTATAAATTCCTCGAAATCTTCGTCTATAACATATATAACGCCTAATTTTTTATCTCTTAAATCATTATAATTATCTTCTACTTCTCCTTTTAGCTCTTTTATATCATACTTTTCAGATAATATATTTATTAAATCTTTCGAATATTTTCATGGAGATTTATCTAATATTCCTATTTTACCTAAAGATGGATCATCAGATTTCGGACCAACTACTCCAAATAAAACTACCATAGGAAGAAGAAAGGTCATCATTAAAATAACTGGACTTTTTAAATTTCTTCTTAAATTAATTAATATTAATCTTATTAAGCGCATCTTCTTCCCCCCTTAGATAAAGTTATTTTTAACACTGAAATCATAAATAATATTAGTGAAAAGCAAAGTATTAATATTAAATCCTTATTATTTAAACTAAAATTTCCATTTAAATTGTATAAAGTAAAAAGTTTTGAAATATAATGAGTTGGATCTAAAATTCTCAGTTCAGCTCCTGCTCCAGTAAAGGTTTCTACCATACCTAATATAGGAAATGTAAAAACTAATATCCCAACAACTTTACCATATACAGCTCCAAAGAAAGTATAAATACATTTGCTTATTGAAACTACTAAAATAGATGTAGTTAAAATTAATGTAATTAAAGGAAAGATACTGCCTTTAAAGCTTATTCCTATAATTCTAAAGAAAAATACATATCCAGAAATGATTATAGTTGAATATACAAGTAAAGCAAAAGAATCATAATAAAAATATTGATTTTTAGTTATAGGTGTTGATTTTATTCTTTTATCAAAATTTATACTTGATTCTGTATAATTAGATTGTATAAGTCCAAGAATAAGCATACTAATTACAAAAGAAATCATTGATGCAGCCATTTTTTCATAGGTAGTTGATGATTTTTTAGAGTTTATATCAATCTTTTCAACTACTGAATTTTCTGTAATTGTCTGCAAATTTTTATTTGATCCACCAGATAAATTAATATAAAGACCTTCATGATATTTATCTAAAATAGTTTTTAATGTATTTGTAGAGTTATTAAATCCTTCTCCTAACTTATTTATATTTATTTTTCCACCTTTTAAAGATACTACATTACTCTCATATCCCTTTGGTATCAAAATTTCTATATTTGCTTTTTTATCAGTTATTAAAACAAGTTCTTTCATATCATCACTTTCTAAAAATGCTATTAAATCTTTAGACATATTACTATTATCCATATCATTTATTTGTACCTTTAAAGTTTTCAATTTTAATGGACTTTCCGTAATTGCTTTCTGAAAAAATCCCATGAAAGATGCTAATAAAACTGGAAATAGTATAAAATATAAGATTGTTAGAACCCCATTAGATATCATTCCTTTTAAAGTCGTCTTCGTATAATATATTAATTTCACTTATCTCACCTCTAATCTCTTAGCATTTTTCCTGTTAAGGCTAAGAATACATCTTCAAGCCTTACATCTTCATAACTTATCTTTTTTATATTAATTCCATATTCCTCTATAATACTCAATACATTATGAAGTTTAAAGTTTGAATCTATAGTTAAAAATAAATTACTTTCTTGCTCTTTAACCTTTATTACTCCAACTAATTTTTCTATTTTCAAAATAATTTCTCCTGTAATATCACTTCCTTCTATTATTACCTTGTTATTAGGAAAAACAGAAGTCTTAATTTCTTCCTTAGTTCCATAAGCCACTTCCTTACCTAAATCTATAATAAAAACCCTTTTGCATAACTCCTCTACCTCCTCCATATAGTGAGAAGTATATATA
The DNA here is from genome assembly GCF_001010885.1 of Clostridium sp. C8. Taxonomy (NCBI): domain Bacteria; kingdom Bacillati; phylum Bacillota; class Clostridia; order Eubacteriales; family Clostridiaceae; genus Clostridium; species Clostridium sp. C8. The sequence goes on from NZ_LBMX01000082.1 coordinate 133,409, forward strand.
ACAGTTGTTCCCCATTCTGTACAGATATTTTTTGTAAAAGTAAATATATGATTTCTTGATTGTGGGTCAACTCCAACAGTAGGTTCATCCATTATTAATACTTTAGGATGATGCATAATGGCTGCTGCAATATTAAGTCTTCTTTTCATTCCACCTGAAAATTTTTTTACTTTTTCTTTTTTCTTATCATAAAGTCCAGTAACTTCTAAAGCTTCTTTTATTCTTTCTTTAAGCTCTTTTCCCTTTAAGCCATATAATGCACCAAAAAACTCTAAGTTATCATAAGCATTTAGCTCTTCTATTAATGAAATATCTTGCGGCACATAACCTATGCATTCTTTAGCTTTTATTGGATTCTTCAAAATATCATAACCACAAATTCTAACAGTTCCGCTGTCTGGGGTTAATAGGCTAGTCATTATATTTATTAGTGTTGATTTCCCAGCTCCGTTAGGTCCTATAAATCCAAATATTTCTCCTTTCTTAACTTCATAACTTACATTATCTAAAACTAATTTATCATTAAATCTTTTTGTAACATTTTTTACTTCTATTATATTCATATAAATGCCCCCTAATCTTTTCTTAATTATATAATAAGATAAAGCTAGGGGGCTTGCCATCACTATAAGTCACTATCAAAATGACTTAAGTCACTATTCTATTTTTAAATGCAAAAATTGCAATTTGTGTTCTATCTCTAAGATTTAATTTAGATAATATGTTTGTAATATTATTTTTTATAGTTCCTTCAGATAAATAAAGCTTTTCTGAAATTTCTTTATTTGTTAATCCTTCAGCGATGTACTTGATAATTTGAATTTCTTTATCTGAAAAATCATACTTTCCTATTTCCTTATTATTTAAACTATAATTACTATTAATAAGAATTTCATTTGCAACTTCAGGATGAACAACCATGTTTCCCATGTAAGCTGTTTTTATACCTTCATAAATAACTTCATGAGAACTATCCTTTAATAAATATCCAAATGCTCCATACTTCAATGCATCTTGAATATATTCTTTGTCCTTAAAAGTAGTTAATATTATAACTTTAATCTTAGTAAATTGCTCCTTAATAAGTCTAGTTCCCATAACGCCATCACAATCTTTCATCCTTATATCCATAAGAACTACATCAATTTCTTTACTTTTACATATTTCTAAAGCTTTATATCCATTTTCAGCAGTGCCAATAACATCTATATCATCAAAAGTTGAAAGCATAATTTTCAAGCCTTCTCTAATTAATTTTTCATCATCTACAATTAATATTTTTATTTTCATAATTTCAGCTCTCACTTTCTTTTGGAATTACAAGTTTTATAAAGAATCCCGCTCCAACTTCTGAATTCATATCAATTGTTCCACCTATTTCTTCAACTCTTTCTCTTATATTTTTAAGCCCAAAGCCACTTTCTTTTATAATATCAGTTCCTACTCCATTGTCTTTAAAAGATATTACAACCTCATTTTCTATAAAGTTTATAATTACTTTAACTTTGGATGATTTTCCATGTCTTAAAGCATTAGATAATACTTCTTGGGTTATTCTATATAAGTGGCTGCTTTGCTTTGTAGAAAGCGTCCAATTTCCCTTTGATAAAGTAATATTTACCTCTACTCCTGACATTTTCTCAAAATTCTTGCACAAATCTTGGATTCTAATTATTCCTCTATAATTATCATAATCATCAGACTTAAGTTCACTTACTGCCTTTTTAACATCTTGAAAACTTTCATTTATAAATTCTCTTAAGTTTCTTGCCATATTCCTTAGCATACTTCCTTCTTTATTAGCTATACTTTCCATTGCAGATAGTTGAATCATAGCTGTTGATAAAGAATGTCCAACACTATCATGTATTTCTCTAGATATTCTATTTCTCTCCTTAAGTACTGTTAGCTCTTCTATTGAAGTGAGATATTCTTCCAACTGGCTATTTACTTCAATTAATTTTTCTTCAGACATTTTAAGTTTGTCATATAATTTTTGTGCTTCATTTTTTGTGCTATATAATCTTGATATGTAATTCAAAAGAATTATAAAAATAAACATAATAACTAAATTAACAAAACCTTCTTCAATACTTTTATTGCTTCTGATAGATAATGCTATCAAAGATATTAAAACTATAAATATATACTTTATTTTCTTATATTTTAATGTAAATGCATCTATTATTAATCCTATTAAGTAAAATAAAATATTTCCTCCAAAGTTTAAACAGGCTATTGGTGATATTATTATTTCAATAATCATTGAGATAATAATTAATTTATCATTACTAAAATGAAATATTCTAAGATTATTGTTAAGTATAAATAATAAAACAAATATTATACTTAAAATGCCTGTGTTTCCTTCCTCAATGAAAATTTGAGCTATCAGAATAATAAAAGATATATATCGTATTAATAAAAGTTCTTTACTTTTTTCCATGTTCTTCTCCAAGCTTTTTTATTTATAAAATATCCTTCTTTTTATATACTAAATAAATTCCAACACAAACTAATATTAAAGCTACAAATATCTTTATATCAAATATGTTTTCTTTAAGTACTATAGCTGAAAGTATAGTTCCAAAGATAGGAATTAGAAAATTAAAAATAGAAATTACTCCGACTTTATTGTATTTTAAAAGTTGTGACCATAATGCAAATGCTACTGATGATAATAACGACATATACATTAATAATGAAGTAGATTTAGCATTAAAGTTTGAAAGATTTCCTCCTAATAAATGTCCTATTAATATTAAAGCTAGTCCTCCTACTGCTAATTGATATCCAGTTACAGTATATGCATCTTTATTTTGGCTTATCTTCTTACTATATATTGCTGAAACTGAAGTCATAAAGGCTGCAAGCATTATAAATCCTTCACCTCTAAGAGAAAATCCTCCTTCTAAGACAGAAGATTTTCCAATATTTATTATTACAACTCCAGTAAATCCTACTATACAACCTAAAATCTTACTTAAATTTAACTTATCATTTTTATATATGAAATGTGCCAATATAATACTAAAAAAAGTACCTGTTCCATTTATAATTGAACCTCTTACTCCAGTTGTGTATGTCATTCCTAAATAAAAAAATATATATTGAAAAGTTGTTTGTACGAATCCTAATATAGTAATTTCTTTTACATCTTTAATGGATAAATTAAAGATACTTTGCTTTATTGATAATTTTATTATTAATACAAAAATTCCTGCCAAGGAAAATCTATATCCAGCAAAAATAAGCTTTGAACCAATATCACTACTTGCTATATTAAATATTTCATATCCTACTTTTATAGCAGGAAAAGCACTCCCCCATAAAAATGTACAAATTCCTGAAATTATAATTATATTTATCCTATTAGTATAAAATTTCGATTTATCCAAGTATATTCATCCCTTCTAGAAGCTATTTATAAAGTTCATAGAATTTATTATACACTGGTTTATAATAAAAAGGGACTATAATTGTTATTATTACTTGCTCTTCATTAATCCATAGTTTAGCTTCAGTAGCTAACTATAAAAATATAGTTAGCTACCTTATACCAAACTTTAAATATTAATTTTTTATAGTATTATAATTGTTTCCATAAAGTAGGAACTGTTCCTGGTATCCAAGCTATATTTGATGTGTGAGTAAATATACATTCATAAGTTTTGCTTTGATAAGTCACCTTATCTCCTATTTTATAACTAACTCCTGGTTGCCATTCTTGTACTGATGGCACTTCAACTTCTTTAACTTCTACAACACAATTTGCTGAAGTTACAGCTACCCCAGCTGTATCCTTAACTGTTACTGAATAATTATAGGTTCCATAACTCTTATTAATAAAATCTCTTTTAACTACTTGGTTAGATGTTAATCCTGATGTTAATGTACCTGTTGCTATGGATTTACCATCTTCAAATAATTCATATGATATTGCAGTATTATAAGCAGGTACATCAATAGTTAATGAATAGTTTTTATTAGAAACTGTTGAAGCTTTAATTGATGCCGCTTTTAGTGATGGTCTTTCTGGGACTATTGGTGATAATGAATCAAAAAATGGTCTATAGCTTTTAACGAATTCCTTATTATTTACATTATCCCAATTTATTGACCAAGCCATTATTCCTCTTAAATTTGGATACTTTTCTCCAATCATTTTATAAGAACCACCATAGGATTGTCCTTTTATTAAATAATTTAAAGCTTTAAGCATTTCTGTTGGTGGAATATATCCTGAATTTGGATTTAGTGTTCCTTTTTGTGATGCTGGAACACCAATTACTACTTGCTCTTGCTTTAATGGAGCAAAGAAGCTGTTTTTTGATGCTCTTGTCTGAAAACCTTGTAGTAGCATTTCTACCATAGCAACTTGGAAATCAGCTGTTCCTTGATTATAGGTAACTCCATCAAGAGCCATATTACCTCCGCAGTTATAATGTTGAACTTGAAGATAATCAAGTTCATTTCTTACTGCATCTATAAGCGGAAGATATGCTCCCCAATTAGTTGCATAACCAGTGTTTCCGCCCTGAACGTATGATAATTCTGGAGCCATACTTATAATAAAATCATCTCCATATTTTGCAACTAAAGCTTTAATAATTTTAATAAAATTGACTATTTGAGGTGTAATAGGATTTTTAAGGTCTGTATCTCCTGGTTGAAGTATCATTCCGCTTCCACCTTCAAGATCAATATCTATTCCATCAAATCCATACTTATCTATTAAACCTGTAAGTGATGTCATAAACTTTTCTCTTGCTGCATCTGTTGGAATTTGAATTGTTCCTTCTGCACCACCTAAAGATAAGACTACTTTCTTACCTTTACTTTGTACATAATCGATATCAGCTATAAACTCCTTTTCATTATAAACTGGATGTAACTCTACAACTGCTCTATCGCTATAAGTTTCTCCAAATGAAACATTTATTACGTCCCATGCTGGATCTACATCTCTTATTTTAACAATTCCAGCTCCATTATCAAAATTATGCCAATAACCAACAAGTAATCTTCCATTACCAGCTATATTGGTGTCAGCTTTAAATTTTGAACTTGGCGTAATAGTCATTATTATTAGTGTAACAATAAACAGTGATAAGAATTTTTTGAAATCTTTATACATATTATCCCTTCCCTTATACCAACTAAAAAATTATTTATCTTCCGTCTATCACAATCTTAACTTTTATCTTTAAGATATAATCTTTAAGATTTTATATAACATCACCTCCACAAATAAAATAACTAACGCCCTTACTTATATTTTACAATATTTTGATATTATGTAAACATTTTATGCAATATATTTTTAATCTTTATTGTAAAACTAATAAACTAGCTTACTTAAATTTCAGCTAGTTTATGTTATTTATTCTTTGCTATATAATTACGCTACTATTGTTTTTGCACTTTTAATTGCTTGATCTGCACTCCAGAAAATCATATTACTGCCTAATTTTTCTTCAAATCCTGATTTATCAATAATATCTTTAACAGACTGCTGCAGACCACATAACATAATTCTACAGCCTCTACTTTCTATTTCTTCAATAACTTCTGATAATGCTTGCAATGCTGATGTATCGATTAGCGGAACTCCCCTCATTGATAATATTATAACTTTAGCATCTCTTATTGATAAAATTTCCTTTTTAAATTTTTCTGTTGTTGCAAAAAATAATGGGCCAGTAAAATACATAACTTTAATACTTGATAAATTATTACTTTTTGATACTATATTATCTAACCTTTTTTCATCTACTTCACTTACTGATATATCCATATTTGCAATCTTTACTATAAATAATAAACTAGAAAATATTACCCCTATTAATATTGCTTGAGTTAAATCTAGTGCTACTGTTGCGAACATAGTTATTAAAAATTTTAATATTGCACCTTTAAACTTTTTAGAGAATATGTATTTTATATTTTCCCATTCGTTCATTCTCCAAGCTGTTACCATAAGAATTCCTGCAAGTGCTGATAATGGAATACTAGACATCACTGGTGCTAATAAAAACATTGACAACATTAAAAATACAGAATGAAACATACTCACTAACCTAGTTTGCGCACCTGACTTTATAGCTACACTTGTTCTTGCAATAGCCGCAGTTGCAGGTACTCCTCCAAAGAAAGGTATTATAAAATTACCAACTCCCTGTGCAATTAATTCTCTATTTGCATCAAAAGTATCACCTTTCATCTTCTTTCCAACTTCACCACATAATAAACTTTCAATCATTGCTAATGCTGCAATACTTATAGCTGGTACTAACACGCTTTTTACAATTTCAAAGTTTATTGAAGTAATATGAAGCCTGTCATCTAAAAGTAACTTTTGAGGTATATCACCAATTATATCTACTGGTAATTTAAATATCATATTTATTACCAAAATTATTATTAATGCAATTAAAGATGATGGAATTATATTATTAAATTTTTTAGGCCATATCATCATAATAATAACAACCAACAACCCAATTGAGATAGCATACCAATTTGGGTGTAATGGGGTACTAAGAAAATTCAATACTTTTATTGCTGCTGATTCAGATGATTTAGTTGAAACTCCGAAAAAGTTATCTAATTGCCCTATTGCTATTATTAATGCAATACCTGATGTAAAGCCAGTTATTACTGGTGTTGGTATATATGAAACAATCTTACCTAATTTAAATATACCTGCTAATATAAGAATAATGCCTGCAAGCGCACCTGCTATCCATACACCTTCTAGTCCATATTTTTGAAATAATGCAACTAAAATTGCACTCATAGCTCCTGTTGGTCCTGATATTTGAAAAGATCCTCCAGATAGTGCCCCTATTACTACCCCAGATAATATAGCTGTTATTAATCCTGCTGCTGCTGTTGCTCCAGAACTAACCCCAAAAGCTAATGCTAGTGGTAGTGCAACTGCTGTAACAGTTATTCCTGCCATTAGATCTTGTTTTAAATTTAACAAACCATATCCCTTGAATTCATTTTTAATGTCTTTAATATAACTTTTAAACATTATATTCATTCCCTTCTTCATACTTTGTTCATATGTTGTCCATAGGTATTTTACCTCTACTTATAAAATAATACAAGTTATGTTAAATAAAGATATACTTTATTGATTCACAAATTCCAATCTTAGCAATTAAATTCAAAGGATTATATAATAATTTGAGATGAAATTATGGAAACTTAAAAGTTAAATTAAGGGAAGTCAATGGACTTCCCTTAAAAATTATATATTAAATTTTTGTACCATTTCATTTAACTTTTGAGCAAGTTCTGCTTGGCTTTGAGCTGTCTTTGCAATTTGTTCAATTGCTTTTGTAGTTTCTCTCATGCTTTCTCTTATATCTTCTGCTTTTTCACTAGACTCTTGAGATGATTCAGCCATACTTTGCACAGCCTCACTAACTTGTCCAACTGTAGCTGTTATTTCTTCAGACATTGCAGCAATTTCATCTGACATTTGGCTTACAAATTCTGAATCATCATAATATTTAGCTCCTGTTTCTCCATACGCATCTAATTGCATATTTACATTGCTATTAATAAATTCCAATATTTCACTTCCTGCTTCAATACTATTTTTAAATGCATATTGTACTTTTAAAATAGTTTCTTGAATATTTCCTACTGCATTAGATGACTGCTCTGCAAGCTTTCTTACTTCATCTGCAACAACAGCAAATCCCTTACCTTGTTCCCCTGCTCTAGCTGCTTCAATTGCTGCATTTAATGCAAGTAAATTAGTTTGATCTGCTATATTTCCAATAGTATCTGCCATAACCTTTATACTTTCTACAACCATTACTGCTTCAATTGCTTTTTCCATTTTTTCTTTCTTTTCATTATATACTTCTCTAGTTTCTTCAATAGCTTTGTTACTGTTATCTTTAACTGCTAAAGCTCTTTCCTTTGCAGCATTTGATATGTTACTTCCATCCATGGACTTTCCAGATAATACATTTATACTTGAATCTACTTCTTCGATAGAGGCACTTATTTCTTCTGTAACAGCGCCTGATTCTTGAATAGCAGATGTAATTGATTCTACAGCTTCGTCTATAATTACAATTTTAGAAAATAACTCTTCTACTGTTGCTGAAAGTTCTTCTGAAGATGCTCCTATATTTTGAGATTCATCGATAATTAAAGATACTAAGGTTTTTACATTTTTTTGTGCTTCATTTAAAGCTTCTGCTGTTTGTCCAAATTCATCTTTACTTCTTATATGAATTGGATCACTAAAATCATAGCCAGATAATCTTAATGCAAAATCTTTTATTTTAATTAATGGATTAGTTAATTGTTTGCTAGTTATTACAGATAAAATAACTGCTACAATTAATGCCCCTATAACTAAAAAAACATTAATTATAATTCCTACTTGAATGTCCTTTTTTAATATGTATTCTCTTTCTAATATAACCTCATCTATATTATCTATGTAGTTTCCGGTTCCTATAATCCAATTGTATGGAGTATATAATTTACTGTATCCCCTTTTAAGTGATGCCTCAGTTTCTCCACTCTTAGGAAACCAATAATCTGTGTACCCACCACCTTCTTTCTTACCATTTTCAATAATTTCTTTTATTAGATACTTTCCTGTACTATCTTTAGTATCTAATCTATTTGTTCCCTCAGTCTCTGAACCTAAAAGAACAATATTAGTTCCATCAATATTATCAGCCCAAAAGTATCCGTCTTCTCCAAATTTCAATTTTCTTAATAAATCTGCACTTTGTTTTTTAGCTTCATCAATAGTAATTTCACCATTTTTAGCTTTCTCGTTAATTGCATCTATCATAGATATCGCAATTTCTACTTGCTCCTTAATTCTTTCATCATAATCATTATTTAAATTCTCCTTTTGAATTTTCAAAAGATTATTATTCGTTTGTATATTTCTAAAGGTTATTGTAACACTTATAATTATAGCTGTTACAAGTGAAATAAAAACAGTAAGCATAATTAATTTATATCTAACTTTTTTCATAAAAATCCTCCTTAGTACATTATTTAATATGCTTATATTCTAAGGGAAGATTCAAAATTTATCTACATATTTTTAATTAATTATTAAAAAATAAATCTAATTGTTAAATAATGAATATTGTTTTATCAATCCATTTGTATTCTGGTTTAATGCTTTTTATATCCTCTACTAATTTAAATAATGCTACATCTTTTTCTTTACATTCTAACATTATATCTATATCCTTATTAAATCCTTTTAAAATTTCTATAAAATTTATAAAATCTTTAACATTTATAAAATCTGAATGTCTTTTATCAACTTTATCTATTAAACTTCTATCTTTTGGTGAAGAAAAATGCATTTTAGGCGGTAAACTTTCATTTTCCCAAGTATTAAGTATATCATCTAAGATATCTTTAATATCTTCTCCATAATTATTACAATTGTGATGATGAATATCTAAAACCATTGGAGTATTTAATGTTTTACACAAGTTCAATGTTTCCTTTGCTGTGTATGTTCTATCATCATTTTCTATAATTAATTTTTCTTTTAATTCTTTAGGAAATCCATTGAAATGTTTAATAAATCTTTTTATTGCGTCTTCTTTGCCTCCTGTTGCTCCCCCTATATGAATTACCATTTTACCTTCTTTGTAATTCATATCTTCAAACCAGTCTACTTGTCTCATTAAATTTTTTAGAGTATTTTCCACTACTTTTGGATTATTACTGTTTATAACATTAAACTCATCTGGATGAGTATCAACTCTCATATTAGAATTTTTAATAAGCCTACCTATATATTCAAAATCCTTTTTAAATATTTCTCTATGTCCCCAGTATCCAACTTCAGGATGAGTAACTAGTGGTATTAAAGCTGAAGTTATTCTATAAAAATGTATATTATTTTCTATATTATATCTTAATAACTCTTGTAAAGCATTTAAATTTGAACTAGTAACAATTTTTAGTTTTTCTAATTTTTTTTCTTCTGATGTAATTTTATTATAATTAGTGAAAGTAACCGTGCTAGAACTTGTTACTTTTTTTCCTAATACATTTGAAATAGCAACATATCCAAGTCTAATTTTCATAGATTTTCTCCTAATCTTTTAAAAGTATTTCAGATTATATTTTCTTATAAAAAAGTAAAAGAATGAAATTATAAAAAACTATACTCATAAGAAACTTCTCACAATTTCCTAAAGAGTACACATACCTTTTATACTAACATTCTCAAAATTTTAAACTTTTATACTTTTCTATACCAAAAAACATTATCCATAAAATTATTACCATAATATAAATCATATAAAACTTTATCTGTATATTCTCTTTCAACTAATCTAGTACCTACGACTCTTCTTACAAATGGATTGCTAGTATTTAATCCATCAATTTTCACCCTAAAAAGATTATCTTGATAAATAAATGTCTTAAAAATTGGCTCAGCTTCAAAAGTTAATTCTAATATTTTAATATATGTGTCTTGGCCTAATGAAGTTTTTCGTAGGAATTCTTCTAGAGCTGGTTTATTATTAATTCTATTAACAGCATCTGAAATTATATTAATTGTTACGATATCCTCAAAACAATATCTATATATACTTGTCATCGCTCCTCCAAAAATACTTATATATAAATATTATATTCATTATTTATATATAAAGGTGCTAAAGAGCTTATATAATAATATTCTAAAATACAATTGCTATTTTTATGTTATTATATTAAAATTTATAGTTGAAATAAATTCACACTATCCCACTAGTACATATTTGGGATTAAGAGGTATTAAATTGAGTGAACTTATTTTCATTTATTAACATTAGTTTAAATTACTACTTATCTTTTTCATAATATTTTCTCATAAATAAGTTAGCACTTTCGCAATCAAAAACTTCTTGATAATTTTGTTTACTTACTAATGAAAGCATATTTTCATATTCTGGATGAGTTTTATCATTAATTATTTTTAAAAATTCTGTATATCCTTCTATTCCTCCAATATCTTCTGGAGGACAATTTCCTTCTGCTTCTATACATTTAGGATAATCATATATATAATCTTCAATTACTTCTTCTAAGGTTATATTGTGTTTCCAATAATCTCCAAAGTCATATATATATTCAATTTTATTTTCTTTATTTAAATAATCATCTATATAAACCTCTTTACTAAGCAAGAGTTTAATCTTTAACATATCTTTTATAAAACCGTAAGGATCATTTCTATTATTTAATTTCAATTTAGAATAAAATTCATATTCAGAAATAGTTTTTTTATCAGAAGTTATTCTTAAATTTTCTTCTTTAATATTAAAATCATATAAATAAATATTTTGCCATCCCATTGAAAATTGAATTATATAATGTAGCATTTCAAAAGTAATTCCTGATGGAACTATAACTTTTCTATATATTAATGGAATACTATCTATAAGTTCTATCTTTGTCTTATATGCTTTCATAGATGGCCTCCTTACGCTTATAATATATCTTTATTTTAGCCATTTAGCAATTTTTTATATTTCCAATTTCAGTTTGTTTTACTTTCCTTTAAGAATTGGAAATTAATTTATTTTAAGGTATAGTCTTCATTAAAAGTTTTTTTGTTTCATCATCACAAAAAGCGGCATTTATACTATTTATATAAATTTCTTTATATTCATCTATATTAACATTAAATGTTTCTATTAGTTTTTCTGTTTCTTCAGTCAAATTTACATTAGATACAGTTCTGTTATCAGTACTTAAGCTAACCTTTATATCATCTTTATGATATTTATATATAGGATGCTCTACATAGGTTTTTACTGCTTTTGTGTCAATATTGCTTTTAGGGCACATTTCTAAAGTTACTCCCATTTCTTTAACTAGATTATAAGCATCTTTGTCATTATATATATAAACGCCATGACCTATTCTTTCAGCTCCTAAAAAATTTATTGCATCTCTTACATTTTTCCCAAAGCCAGTTTCTCCAGCATGTACTGTGATTCTAAACCCTAACTCCTTAGCAAATTTCATCGAATCTATATATTCATAAACAAAATCTTCTTTTTCTGATGCTGCTAAATCTATTGCAACAACCCCTCTGCCAAGATATTTTTTCCCAGCTTTTATTGAATCGTATATATGAGATATTTCTAAGCTTCTCATACAAGAAATTATTACATTACCTTTTATCTCATAATCTTTTTCAGCTTCTTTTATTCCATTTATAACACTTTCTATTATTTCTTCTAAAGCTAGTCCTTTTTTTGTATGCAGTACCGGGGCAAATCTCACCTCAATATATTTCACATTTTCTTTTGCTGCATCTTCTAATAATTCATAAGCTGCCCTTTTTAAGTTTTCCTTTGTTTGCAGGACTTCATTTGGTAAATCGAATTTTTTTAAGTATTCATCTAATGAATTACATTTCTCTGAAACAACCAGTAGATTTTTAACATAGTCATACTCATAACTGTCTAATTTTATATTTTCTCTTTTCGCAAGCTCTATAACCGTCTCAACTCTTAAACTTCCATCTAAATGACAATGAAGTTCTATTTTAGGTAAGTTACTAATATCCATGAAATTAAATCCTCCTCTAAATTTTTATAAAAAAAATTCTTGACTACGAAGAAATCACAAATAAAATGATTTCCTCGTAATCAAGAATTATTGGTTCTTGGTAGAAACCCCTAATCCATATTATTAGGGTTATACGAAGCTATTTAATATATCTCTATTTAAATTAATATTAATTTTAGCACATATATTAAAATAGTCAATATACATTTTTGACTTTCTTATTCTATATTTCCCTTATATAGAGTCCTTTCTGAAATGTCTATTTTAAAGTTCTTTTCGTATATTTCTATTAAGTTTTCTTCTCTTTCATTAACAAGTGAAAATACTTCTCCAGACTTGCCTGCCCTTCCTACTCTTCCAGCTCTATGTAAATAATCATTAGGATCTTCTGGAATATCAAAATTAATAACATAATTAACTTCTTTTATGTCTAGTCCTCTTGCCGCTATATCTGAAGCTATTAAAACTTGGATTTTTCCTTTTCTGAAATTTTCTAAAGCTCTTTTTCTATCTTCCATTTTGCCACTGCCGCCTATTGCATCTACTTTCACATTGTTAAAAGACAAATATTCTATAGTGGTATTAGTTGTATAGCTGTCATTATTAAATACTAAGACTTTTTCACCTTTAATTGAGTTTAAAAGTTTTCTTAATGTCTCAATTTTTTTCCTATAATCAGTTTTTATATAGCTGTGTTTTATATTTTCATTAACTTTATTATTTTTAACTGATATAACTTTTATATCTTTAGCTAAATCTTTAGCAATTTCTAAAGTTTTATTATTTAATGTGGCTGAAAACATCATAAGTTGAGTTTGATTTTGTGTAGATTTTATTATATTTTTTATAACTGGAAGATTATTTTTATCTAAAAGCTTATCAACTTCATCAATAACAATAGTTTTTATAGTATGAGCTGTTACTTTCTTTTTACCCATCAATTCGAATATTCTTCCTGCTGATCCAACAATAATATGAGGTTTTGCCTTTAAATTATCTATTTGCCTTTTAATATTTGCACTTCCTATTAAAGGTGTAGATGTGATTTCTAAGTTGGCTGATTTTTTTACCTCATTTATTGTATTATTTATTTGAATAGCTAACTCATGAGTTGGAGCTAATATTATACATTGTATTTCTTTTTTACTTGTATCGATATTTTCTATTATAGGTAGAAGATAAGCTAGAGTTTTTCCTGTACCTGTTTCAGACTGACCAATTAAATTTTCTTTATTAATAGCCGGTAGAATAATTTCCTTTTGTATTTCAGTAGGTTCTTTTATTCCCATAGTATTTAATCCACTAATTATTTTTTCATTTATTTTAAGACTTTCAAAATTAATTTCCATAACTATACCTCTTTCATTAAATTACCTCTTATTCATTTGCATATTAACTTTATCAATACTTTTATAAATTGTCAAAGTATATTATAAGTTGGAAATTAATTGGACCCCAGGGGTAAAATTTTTATTATTAATTTTTGACTCTTATTATTATATTAATAGAATTAATTTATAAAATACATATTAAGCACTAACTACATCCACAATAATAACAACTTATATAAATTACAAAATGCAATATATAGTTGACATTAAGAAATGTTTAAGTTACACTTATGCTATAAGGAGGTAAAATATGAAAAATAAAAGAATGAAGATTGCTCGTTTAGAATGCGATATGAAACAAGAGGATTTAGCCAAAATTGTTGGAGTAACAAGACAAACTATTGGATTAATCGAATCAGGCACCTATAATCCAACACTTAATCTCTGCATTGCAATATGCAAAGCACTTGGTAAAACATTAAATGATTTATTTTGGGAGGATGTTCAATGAGAAATCAAAAAATTCAAGACGAAAGAATTTTAATGCAAAAAAGGAAAATAGGAAGTGATGCATTTCAAATAACTTTTTATGGATTGCTTTTATCAGTTTTAGTTCAACAATATATGTTTAATGCACCGTTTTCACAATATGCAGTAGAGATAATTTTATTTATTGCCATTTCTATATATATTATTATTCGTAATATAATGGTTGGGAATGATCTGTTTGAATCTTCAAAACACAGCCAAAAAATTGTTGTGATAAATAGTCTTGTTAGTGGGCTTGTAATTGCAATTATAAATACTACCCTTAATTATATAAAACTAGGAGATTTATTTAAAACAAATAGTCTAAATACTATATTAATTTCAGCCATGACCTTTTTGTGCGCAACTATTATTAGCTTTATAGGCTTTGAAATTCTTTATCTAATAAATAAAAGAAAGCAAAAACAAATTCAGTCTATATTAGATAGTGATGAGTAAGATATATCTTTTCATAACACCTACTATTTTAATAAAGTAAATTACAAATTTATATTTTATTATAAAAAAGCAATCCATTCATTAACTTTATTGGATTGCTTTTTTATTGATACTTATATGTGTTTTTATATTTACATTTATTCTTTGCAAATCTAAATTTATATATAATTTAAAATAATCATTAGAAAGTGAAAGTATCTGGATCTGCCCCAGTTCTTAAGTTCTTATTCATTCCATCAATTAATTTTATGTCTTCATTAGTTAGTTCAAAATCAAATACATCTGCATTTTCCTTTATTCTTGCTTCATGTACTGATTTAGGGAATACTACTATTCCCTTTTGCAATAACCATCTAATAATAACTTGGGCTACTGATTTATTGTACTTCCTTCCTATTTCCTTTAATTCTTCATCATCAAGACAAGCCCCTGAACCAAGTGGTGACCAAGATTCAAATACAATACCTTTTTCTCTGCACATTTCTAAAATATCATAATCTTGCATTTGAGGATTAAATTCCATTTGATTTACTGCTGGAACAATTTCTGTATTATCTAATAAATCTTGAAGATGATGAGTTTTAAAATTTGATACTCCAATAGCTTTAGCCCTACCACTTTTATAAATTTCTTCCATTATTTTATATGATGGAATGTATTCATTTTTAACTGGCCAATGTATTAAATATAAATCTACATAGTCCAAGCCAAGTTTCTTTAAGCTTAATTCAAAAGCTTCCATTACTTTATGATCTCTCATATCTTGATTCCATAGTTTTGTTGTTATAAACAGTTCTTCTCTTGGAATTTTACTTTCTCTTATTGCTTCACCTACAGCTTCTTCATTTTTATATATAGCCGCAGTATCAATATGTCTATATCCTGCTTTTAATGCAGCAAGAACAGCTTCCTTAGTTTCAGGTCCACTTTGCCAAACCCCTAATCCAAATTGATAAATTTCAGTACCCGTATTCATTTTTATCTTACTGTCTATTTTCATAGCATAACCTCCTACATTATTGTAAAAATTTTCTTTACCATAATTATAAACCTTAGAGTTTACTCTAAGTCAAATTTTATTTTAAAATAATTTCACTTTATAATATTAGTTTAACTTATATACTTTATTTTATTTATTATTATTTAGTAATATATTTCATTTCTGAAATTGTATGTCCTTATTATAGCTACTATAAAATCTTTCTTTACCTTTTATTTTTTATCTTCTATAATTAGGCTAAAGATTACAGTTTACTTTAAATCAATAAATTATAATTTTATGGGGGATTCCATTTATGAAATATACAATAAAACAAGTTTCTGAAAAAATAAAACTATCTGAACATACTTTAAGATATTATGATAGAGAAGGATTGATGCCTTTATTGAAGAGAAGTTCCACTGGCATACGACTATATACTGAAAATGATGTTAACTGGCTTGAATTAATTTGTTGTCTAAAAAATAGTGGAATGTCTTTATCTGAAATTAAAGAATTTATGAATCTTTGTCTTCAAGGTGAAAAAACTTGTGAAGAAAGAAAGGATATATTAGAACATCATAAGAAAGATATATTAAATCAAATTGAATATTTAAAACAAAGCTTAAATACCATTAATTATAAAATAGATCATTATAAAGAAATTGGAATTTTCCATATAGATTCACCCCTGGGGTCCAAATAACTTCCAATTTAATATTTTAATCCTAGAGGTGAGATTTTGTTTACTGTTAAGTAACCATTCTTCAATTTTATTTTAATTTATCCATAAGAAATTTAAACCTTGGGTTATCTCGAAGAAAATCTAATTCTTTATCTACTTTTAAAGAGTCTTTTATCATTTTTTCCATTTCTTCTATTCCATCTTCTTCTTTAAACCTCATATGTTGATAAAGTTTAGAATTTCTGGCGCATGTTAATGAATCAATTCCCTTTATTATTTCTTCTAAAGTTTCTATACTTTTATTCTTATCTTTCAATACTAAATAAATTGGCAATTTAGATGATGCCCCTATATATTTGCCTAAGTCAAAGTTATTTGCTACCTTATCTACTAATTCAGAATACTTTAATGCTTTTTCATAATTTTTTTCTTCACATAAAAGTGATATTAATTGCATCAAGATATTTATTACATTATTTATATACTGATATAACATTTTTTCATATATTTCATATGCTTCTTCATACTCACCTCTCTTAATAAACAAAGTGGCCTGTGTAGTTCTTTTATCAAAACCACTTAGAGGAATTTTATCTAATAATTTTTGTGCTTTTTCATACTCTCCTTTATTCATATACTCCTGTGATAGAGAGATTATTGCCATATTAGCCAATTCTTTGTTATTACTAAAAGTAACTATTTCAAACCAAGCTGTTATTTGCTTCTGATATTTTTCTTGTTCTGATACTGTTTCTACGCCCATAGCTAAATAAGCATTCATTATTTGAGCCACATATAAAATTAACTTATAACAATTAGGATACTCTTTAACCTTATTGCTAACTTTATTAAAAGTTTTTATATAACCCAAAGAGCTAATTTCACCTGAAATATCTTTAATAAATTGATTGATTTCTATATCAGTAAGATCATCTTTAAAAGAAAGTAAAGTATCAATATTTATATTTAGTATTCTTGCTAACGGAGCTAATAAAGTAATATCTGGATATGATATTCCATTTTCCCACTTGTTTACAGCTGGAGCAGTAACTCCTAGATGATTAGCAACCTGCTCCTGAGTTAAATTTTGTTCTTTCCTATATTTACGTATTACTTCATTAATTTTCATTTGAACATCTCCTCAATAAATTTAAAAGGCCTTTCCTATTTATACAATAGCAAAAGCCTTTTAAACTAACAAGTGAATTTATATCATGTTTTATTAAATAAAATTAACTGCTGGTTATATTATTTAATTTCTATTCTATTAATGTTAGAAACTTCTTTATTTACCTTAGTTAACATTACTTTAATTACTCCATTGTTAAAATATGCTTCTATTTTTCATCATTAAAGAAGCTGTACTAAACTTAACTTTAATACAGCTTCTTTCTAAATTTATGTTATTATGTTGCTTATACTTACTTTACAGTTTCTTTAGCTGTTGGAAGTATTACTTCTACTTCTGAATGTGGACGTGGAATAACATGAACTGAAACTAATTCTCCGACACGTTGTGCTGCAGCAGCACCAGCATCAGTAGCAGCTTTTACTGCTCCAACATCACCTCTAACCATAACAGTTACAAGTCCTCCGCCAACATATTCTTTACCTATTAAATATACGTTTGCAGCCTTAACCATAGCATCTGCAGCCTCTATTGAACCAACTAATCCCTTTGTTTCGATCATTCCTAAAGCATCATATTTCATTTTTAAATCCTCCTAAATTCTTTCTTTTTATTTAATATTTTTTTATTTTTTATATTATAATTTTTGAATTATAATCTACTTATAAGTTTATTTTATAATTTTTATCTTTGATTTTGAGTTAATATTCATAGCGTTTGCTTCTTCAGTATCAATATGACATTCAAGTATAGATGTATCATTTGCTCTAATGGCTACATTACTATAGATACCACCTCTTAAATCATCAAATTTTATAGACACTATTTGACCATCAGAAACACCAAAGTTAATAGCATCTTCTGGAGTCATGTGTATATGCCTTTGTGCAACTATTAATCCTTCTTCAATTTGTATAGAACCTTTAGGTCCAATTATAGTAATCCCAGGTGTTCTACATAAATCACCTGATAATCTTGTGTGCGGAATAACTCCAAGCTTAAAACAATCTCCAGTTAATATCTCAACTTGGCTTTTACTTCTTGTAGGTCCAAGAATTCTAACTTTCTCTATAGCTCCCTTAGGTCCACAAATAGTAACTGTTTCTTTACATGCATATTGACCAGGTTGTGATAAATCTTTTAATTTAGTTAGTTGATAATTGTCACCAAATAAAATGTTTAAATCTTTATGTGAAAGATGTACATGCCTATTAGAAACACCCACTGGAATTTCAGATGAATCACTTTTCACCTCTGTATTAACTTTTACAGCTTCCAATAACAGCTTCAATATAGCTTCACATCTATCTTCCATTTAGAGTTCCCCCTTCATGGCTTTTACTATTTGATTAACTAATTTCATAAGCTCATCATTATTAGTGACTGTACTATTTTCAGTGCTAGTACTCTTTGACGAAGCTACATATTCAGCAGGACTTAGTGTTCTGCATTGATTTTGTGTAGAATGACAGTTATCAGCAGTTTTTATACGATTAAAAGTTGAATCTGAAGAAGCTAATGTTGCACAATCTTTTAATCCATAAGCAACTCTCTTTATATTAACTAAATGCATTGGAGTAACATTTTCAGATACTGAGCTTCCTCCCCAAGTACCACATCCAAGTGTAAATGATGGCATTAGCCCAGTACTTCCGCCAGTTCCCCCTTGACTTCCTCCTGTATTAACTAAAATACGAGCAGCTGGCTTTCTAGCAAATTTCATTACTAAATCTCTATCTTCTGTATGGATACTCATTGTATGTCCAATTCCATTTTGAAGTAATTTAATGCTCAATTCACATGCTTCATGCCAGTCTTTTACTGTATAGAATCCAAGTACTGTTGTAAGTTTTTCAAAAGATAATGGGTATCCTTCACCTACTCCATCTTGCTTTCCAATAAGTACCTTAGTACCGGCTGGTATAGATATCCCAGCCGCATTTGCTATGACTTGAGGTGATCTACCAACAAACTTAGCATTCATGTTGTGGCCATTTTTAAATAGTAAATTACAAACTTTATTAGTTTCATCTGTTGTCATGAAGTATCCACCCTGTTTTGTGAATTCTTCAACAACTCTATCATAATTACATTCTTCACATATAATTGATTGTTCTGATGCACAAATAGTACCATTGTCAAATGTCTTACTTGCAATTATATTTCTAACTGCTTGTTCTACATTTGCTGTTCTTTCTATATATGCTGGAGAATTACCTGCTCCAACTCCAAGTGCTGGCTTACCAGAACTGTAAGCAGCTTTTACCATGCCAGGTCCACCAGTAGCTATAATAATTGCAACTTCTTTGCTTTTCATTAATTCATTAGTTGCACCAATAGTTGGTGTAGTAATACATCCTATAATATTATTAGGAGCCCCTGCTTCAATAGCTGCATCATTCATTAGTTTAGCTGCCTTAATTGTACATTCTGCCGCAGATGGATGTGGAGAAAATACTACAGCATTTCTAGATTTAATTGCAATCATAGATTTAAAAATTGTAGTTGATGTTGGATTTGTAGATGGTATTATTCCCATTACTAATCCAACTGGTTCTGCAATTTCAATCAGCTTATTGATTTCATCCTCTTTAATTACACCAATAGTCTTCATATCTTTTATTGCGTCATACAAAATTGTAGATGCCATATGATTTTTATAAGTCTTATCTTCAACTTTACCAAATCCAGTTTCTTCTACTGCCATTTGCGCTAAACATACTGAGTTTTCTTCAGCAACTTTAACCATATTACATAAAATTCTATCAATTTGCTCTTCAGTATAATCAGCAATTTTTTCTGAAGCAACTTTTCCTAATCTTGCAAGGTTTCTTGCTTCTTGTATAGAGCGTAAATCTCTATCAAAAGTTTCCATTTTGTCATTCCTCCTATTACAGTATTTATATATTGAAGTTATTTGTAATATTCAATTATTTTAGTTATTAATAACTTCTTACTTGCTTTGGAGATTGCTTTTCCTGTAATCTCTAAATCTTCATATTGACGAGCTAAACTTCTAAGTTCTGATAACTTAATCTTATTTAACACCTCAATAGCCTTTTCTATTCCATCCTTAGTTATTAGATCATCTAAGTCATTTTTTTGTAAAATATCTATATCTATTGGTAAAGAAACATTTGTTTCTTCATTTGAACTTTCCTTAGCTTCAGTACTTGTATTAGTATCATTATTGGTAATAAGATTCATATTATTTTCATCATGGACATTTACCTCACTATTATTAATACCATGAGTAATATCTAATTTTTCTATGGTAGTTGGTATATTTTTGATTCCAATAATACTATATAATTCTTCATGTGGACGTGGTATTACATGTTCTAAAACTAGTAATGAAGCATCTAGTTTCTTTACTGCTGCTACACCAGCTTCAACAGCCGCCTTTACTGCTGCTATATCTCCAGTTACCGCTACTGAAACAAGGCCACCCCCAACATAAGTCTTCTCAAAAATACTAACATCTGCTGCTTTTAACATTGTATCTGCACTTTCTATTGCTGCTAATAGTCCCTTTGTTTCTATTAATCCAAGTGCTTTCATAGATTAATCCTCCTAAAAGTTATGCTATAAAAGATCCGCCCAGTTTGCAGGATAAGTAGTATAGAATACTCTTGCTTTATCTGGTGAACTCCAAACTACCTTAGAACCTGATGGAACAAATAGTACATCTCCAGGGTATGCAGTATAAGTTTTTCCATTAATTTCAATTGTCAATGTTCCTTCAATTACGTAATCAATTTCTTCATAAGTTAATTCCCAATCAAACCGTGAATTTTCAATTGTTAAAAATCCAGCACTCATCTTAGATTCGTCCTTATTTACTAATTCTTGATAATAGGCCTTTGCATTTGGATTTCCTGTATCAAATACATCCATTTTAACTGTATTGCCTCTAATAACCTTTAATCCATCTTTATCGTTTTCAGAAACATATGGTGTGCTTGGCTTATTCAAACAATTAAGCATTTCTTGTAATAATCCTTTATCCATCATTGTCTTAAAGAAAGTCAACAGCATTTCGCTATCCATTCCATTTGTACATAAATTTTGTACTTCAGATTGTTTTACTTCACATCTATTAACTTCTGTTGAAAATTCTATTCCACTAGCTTTTGCCAAATCCTTAGCTGATGGTGTAATAATTACATCACTATCAACATAAAATTTTGTTTCACCTTGTTTTATTAAAGCTTCAACATCTTTTGCAACAATTAACCTCTTCATTTACTCACATCCTTTCATTATAAAATTAATTTTATACAATGTCTTTACTGATTTTTAAAGTAAAGACTGTAGTAATCTTTCAGATGGAGATGGTATAATCTCTGCATTAACTAGTAATCCCTTTTCTTCCATAATTGATTTTCCAGCTTCAATGCCAGCTTCAACTGCAGCTACATCACCAGTAAATGTGAAAAATGATTTACCTCCTAATCCAGTTCCTAATCTAAGCTCTATTGGATCTAAATTAGCTGCCTTTAAAACAGCATCTGCTGATATAACCATGTTAGCTATTGAAAAAGATTCTAGTATTCCTAGTGCCTGGATTCTATCAGGCATTGTTGCTCCTGTTATTGCAGGGAAAACCAATGGGCTCACATTTGGAATAATCATCGAATCGATCCAAAACTCTCCTGCCATTTTCTCTCCCACACTTACCGATTCATTTACAGCTGCAACATCACCATTAACTATTGCAATGTATTTTCCTGGGCAAACAGAGCTAGCTGTAACTATTTCAACTTCTGAAGTCTTAAGCATTTGATCTGTTGCATAAATTCCACGTGCAATACTTGTAAACTCAACCATTCCTATTGCATTAGCCACATTAACCCCTCCTTATAGTTATAAAATTATTTTCAATTTCTGTAACAATTCCTGAAATACTCGCATGTATTGTAGCTCCTAAAGTTCCTTCTTTAATATTACCTATTAAATCACCAGCTTTAACATAATCACCTATAACTACATTAGAAATAGCTGGAGCACCAACATGTTGTTGTGTAGCAATACAAACTGTTTCAGGTTCTACTGTAATATTAGTTAAAGGAGCTGGTTTATCAAATTCTCTTAAGCCTAGCCTTGCAATAAGTCTCTTACTTGGTATTAATCTATATTCACGAGCTTGTCTTACTTCAAAATTATCTTTTGATGCTTTATACCTAATATTCTTTTCCATAAGCTGTTGCTTGAAATATAAATTTGCTGCTTTAGGATAAAGTCCAGCTGGACAAGAAAATAATTCACATAAATTACACTGGCAGCATAATTGAGCTATTTTTTGTCCTTCTACATCTTCAAGATTATATGCCATAGCCCTCATCATCTTATGAGGCTGAGTTCCATGTCCAAGTAAATAACGTGGGCACATATCTGTACACATTCTACATTGTTCACAAGAAGCTCTGTTTACTCTACGAGCTTGATTCATTTCAACAGACTTTTTACGTATTAATGGATGCTCCTTTTTTAGAATTACAAATCCCTTATTTTTCTTAGTTACATAACCATCTAAACTTTTCATTACAGGTCCCATCATAGGTCCGCCATCAATAACTGCATAATCATTAAAATTATCTATTCCACTAAGCCTTAATACATCAATAATTTTTGTGCCAATAGGAACTTTTAATGTTAATGGATTTGGTACATTTCCTGAAACAGTTATATACTTTTCTGTAACTGATTTCCCTATAGATGCATTATAAATATTTAAAGCTGTTTCACTATTTACAACTACACATCCAACTTGAATAGGAATACCTGCTTCTGGAACAATTCTCCCTGTAAGCTCATAAACTAACACTTGTTCATCACCTGCTGGATATATATCTGGAAGTTCCTTTACTTCAAGCACATCGCTCATTTGTAGTTTTATAATTCTATCTCTTAAAATAGAGATTACTTTTTCATGCTTTCCTTTTATTCCTATAATTCCTTTGTCTGCAGAAACAAGCTCCCTGGCAACTTCAAAACCTTTAATTATTTCATCTGGGAAGATTTCCATTAATTGTTGGTCAACTCTCAAAAGAGGTTCACATTCTGCTCCATTTAGAAGTACATATTCTGCCTTTGCTGCTAATTTAGCATGAGTAGGAAATCCTGCTCCACCTGCTCCAATAACTCCTGCATCCTTTACTTTATCTAAAAGACTCATAGTTATACCTCCTAAATTTATTTAAAATTACAATCTTCATCAATGATTCCTACAACTACTGCATCAACTGGTATATCATCATTCCCTAACATCCTACGAGCAGAGGATCCGGTGCATATAATTACTCTATCTC
The DNA here is from genome assembly GCF_001010885.1 of Clostridium sp. C8. Lineage (NCBI taxonomy): Bacteria > Bacillati > Bacillota > Clostridia > Eubacteriales > Clostridiaceae > Clostridium > Clostridium sp. C8. The sequence goes on from NZ_LBMX01000082.1 coordinate 157,419, forward strand.
CTATGCCTGCACTAATAATATCAACTACTATTAATCTTCTTCCTTCATTAATTCCACCTATTTCCTCAGCCAACATAAGTTTAAATCCACTTAATGCTTCAGCTTTTCTTGTTGCCCACACGTTGCCAATAAGTTTTGCCGTTATCATAATGTTTTTCCTTCTTCCATCTTGATTTTGATTTCTTTAATCGCTGATTCAACAGATGCTGTATCTCCAAAAATCGCAATTAAAATCATATTTTGTGGACAACTGCCTCTAACATCCTCAACTGTAACACCAACAGCCTTTTCTGCAATATCTGCTGCACAAATCATTTCTATCATTCTTCCTTGAACAAGGCCAATTGCATCAGCATTATCTAAGTCAGTTTTACAATTTGCTCCCATACGTCGTCTTAGAATATCTAAAGTACCTTCAGATGGTGATTTTATAATTCTAAACTCCATACTATTCACTCTCCTTATTCAATAATCTCTTTTGTACAACTAAGTGCTATACCAAGTGGTGTTACAAACATTGGATTATGAGGCTTATGAGTGTAAATCCCTGTTTGCTTTTCAATAATTTCTTCTATTCCAGTTAAGCAGCAAGTTCCTCCTACTAAAGAAATTTCATTAACATCATATCCATTTATATGTTGATTAATAATAGAAGAAACTTTTTCTACTACCGGCTTTAATACCGGAATTAATTCTTTATGTCTTCTGTTATCTCTTTTAAACTTATCAGCTTCTGAAAAAGTCATTCCATAAGCCCCTGATATAACTAATGAAAAATGAGTTCCACCAGTTGGTTCATCAGCAATATAAACTACTTTCCCATCTTTTAAAATAGATATTCCTGTTGTTCCACCACCTATATCAACAACTGCTCCATTTGCAATTTTAAGAACTTCATTTGCAGCAGTAGGTTCATCTAACAAATTTGTAAGTTCAAATCCGGCAGCTTGTACTACATTTTTAATTGCTCCTGAATCCAAAGCATCTGTTCCAGGTGGAATTGCTGCTGCAGCATAAACTAGTTCCTTACCTAATTTCTCTTCAATTTCTTCTTTGAGCTCCCTTACAATCTTAACAGCTCCAATATAATCAACAACCATTCCATCACGTACTACATCTGCATATCTATAAGCACCTGCAACTGGCCTATAATTTTCATCTAATACAGCTATAACTATACACGCAGTTCCTAAATCAACACCTGTATAGTAAACCTTTGAATTTCCTACAATAGCCTTATCTATAACTTTTTCAAAATCATGAACAAGCTTGTCACAATATTCAAAAGTTAATTTCCCCTCTGACATATTTTCCCTCCAACAATTGAACAAATTATCTGAGATAAAGAGTTAATAATTGAGTTAACACTTTTTATAACATCCTGACCTAAATTATCATCTTTATAAAATTCAGAAAGATATAATTCTAACTCATGAACCTTACAGCGAAGTACATGCAATTTTAATATTTCATTACTTTTATTAAGTTGCATATGAAATTCTGTAATTTCGAAGCAGTCATCAATATCATCATAAAAATTAGTTGAGTTTATTCCTGTACATTCCTGACAGCTAAGTTTTTCTAACTCCTTTTCTCCTGCTATAAAATTTCTAATATTTGTGATTTTTTTACCCAATGCAATAATATTTTGAGATAATATAATATCATCCTTTAAAACATCACGGCTTACTACGAGAAATTCTGCTTCCATAGATTTTAATTTATAATAAAGCCTCTTCTTACATCCAATTTGCAATGTTTTTGATTCTTTTATATCATTAGCTTTTTTATTGTATGAAACTTCATCTGACATTCTTATTCCTCTATCAGATAGATATTGCTTTGCTCCAGGTGTAAGGCGCTCTCCTTGATTCAATTGATAAGTACTAAAAGGTTCTTTTTTATATAAATCTCTTAAATACTCTTCAGTAATAAATTTCATCATTGCCCCCTTTATTTTACCCACTTCCAAATAAATATTTTTTTAAAGAATCAATACCTATTCCTTTAGAAGAACTAATATGAAAATATGGTTCAGAAATTCCTATAAGCTTAAGTTTCTTTATACAAATCTCTTTATTTTCTTCCATCAAATCACATTTAGTTATTACTCCGATTACTGGACATCTAAAGGATTTTGCAAATCCATGAGGATATACATCTGTACATCTAGATTGATCAATTAAAATTAATACATGAGAGGCATCTTGAGCCGCTGCAATTATATGCTTGTACATCCAAGAATTTTCTATATATGATCCAGGTACATCAATTGTATTTTTGCCATAAATCATATCCTGTGTTCTTTTTAATTCACCATGGTAATCATTTAGTTCATTTACCAATGTAGTTTTTCCACATCTTGATGGACCTATTACCATTACTCGTTTCTTTCTCATGTTCTTGTTATAGGAGCAGTAGTAAATCCAAGTAAATTTTTCAATTTATCATTTACAGCATTAAGTGCCGTTTCAACGCTTTGTACATCACCATTTATAACTACAGATCCTGTAAAACGATCCAAGAATCCAATTTCAACATCTGCAACTTTTGTAGCAATATCTGCTGCAATAATAGCTGTTTCATAAGGTGTTAAAGTCAAAATTCCTATAGCTCCTTTTTCATCGATTCCTAATCGTTCATATATATCAGGCATTGGTGAAGCAATAACATGAGCAATTGTAATTTGTTTTCCTGGTACTGACTCTTGTATAACACGTTGTATATTTCTTTCAAGAAACTCTCCCATAAGCCTTACCTTCCATTTTATTATTTATTTGAAATTTTTAATGGCGAATCACTTTAACAGATAAATCATATTTTTTAATCCAGCTTTCAATTTTATTTAAATCTTCATTACTTAAGCTTGGATCTCCTTCAATTGGATATTCAATTCCTAATTGCTTGTATTTATTTACCCCCATTTTATGATATGGAAGTAAATCAATTCCTTTAAAATTTTTATAATCCTTAAAAGGCATTAAAAACTTTATAATATCTTCAATATCTTCTTTGTGATCATTTACTCCCTTTAATAAAGGCATTCTAATTTTAACTTTATATTTACGGCGAAGAAGTTCCTTTAAATTTTCTAATATTTGTTCATTTCTAACTCCAGTTAGCTCAAAGTGTTTATCAGAATTAATATGCTTTATATCAAAGAGAAATAAATCTGTAAACTCAGCAACTTTTAATACTGATTCTAGCTTGGCATATCCACAAGTTTCAATTGCGGTATTTATTCCTTCTTGTTTACATGCCATAAGTAAACTACTTGCTGCTTCTGGTTGCATTAAAACTTCACCACCACCTAAAGTGACTCCTCCACCTGAAGCTTCATAAAAAGCTCTGTCTTCCTCAACAATTTCTACAAGTTCAGAAATTGTTTTTACTTCACCAACTATAGATAATGCTGAGTTCAAACAAGCATCAACGCATTTTCTGCATCCAATACACTCTATATTACGATTTACCTCATGCTTTAAGCTTTCATTGGAAATAGTATGTATTCCAACAGGACAAACAGAAACACAAGCGCCACAATTTACACATGAATTGCTTTTAAACATAACTCTATATTTTTTAATCATTCCTTCAGGATTAGCACACCATTTACAACGAAGTGGGCATCCTTGAAAGAATATAAGAGTTCTTACTCCTGGTCCGTCGTACATATTGTATTTTTGTACATTGAAAATTGTTGCTTTTCGTTCGATTACTCCTAAGTTCTTATTTCCCATACTATTCAATCTCCAGTCTTTTTTATTGTCTTAAGCTTCAAAAATCTATATATTTTAGAAGTGTGTAAGCATTGTTCTACTAATTATTTCATCTTGAACATCTTTACATAGTTCAACGAAGAATGCACTATATCCGGCCACACGAACAATTAAATCACGATATTGTTCTGGATGCTTTTGTGCCTCAATTAGCGTATTATTATCTAAATAGTTAAATTGAACTTCTCCAATTCCAAGAGTGCAAGCACTACGTAATAAAGTTATGATTCCATCTTCACCTTCTTTAGTATCAAGAAGTCCAGCTATAAGCTTAAAGTTATGAACCATACCAATATTCATATTGTCACAAGCCATTTTAGACACAGATTTTATTATTGCTGTAGGCCCTTTATAATCTGATCCTTGTGATGGACTTATTCCATCTGATAATGGCATCCATGCTCTACGCCCATTTGCTGTAGCTCCAGTTAATTGTCCAAATGGAGTATTATTTGAAATTGATAAAGTTCCATGACTTAATACAGAATACAATGTCTTGTACTTACGATGCTCCATTTCGGTAAAGTTGATTAAATCGGCAGCTATATAATCTGCATAATCATCATCATTACCGTACTTAGGTGCTTCTAAACAATCTTTCCTAATCTTTTCATATCCAATAAAATCAGCCTTTAGAGCTTCATTTAATTCTCTTAATGTATATTTTTTTTCTTCAAATACTAATTTTTTAATAGCAGCCATTGAGTCAGTATAAGTGGCAAGTCCACTCCAAACTACCCCTGGGCCAAAGTTATACATTGCTCCTCCAGCTTCAACACCTCTACCCTTTTCCATACATCCCTCATACATTATTGACATTAAAGGTTTTGGTGCTAGATCTTTATGCACTCTTTGTGAAATTACAGTTGCAACACTGCTCCATTTAGTTATATATTTTATTTGCTCCTTAACTGCATTCTCAAATTCTTCATAGGTTTTAAAATTATCTATGTTACCCATATCTGGACACACTTGTTTTTTATACCAAAGTGGTACTCCATTATTAAGAACAAGTTCAATACATATTGGCCATTGTGTATATGCTGTAGATGTCCATTGATATAATCTACCTGACTTTTGTGGTTCAACACATCCCATTAAACAATAATCTCTTGCGTCTTCAATACTAACCCCTTTTGCTAACATCATTTTTATATGAACGTCATCAAAATGACATGCTGGGAATCCCATTCCTGCACGAACTACATCAACTATCTTCTTAAGATATTTATGAGGAGATTTATTGTGAATACGGCATGCTAATGATGGTTGATAAATCTTAACATGACGAACAGCATCCATAAGTAAGTAAGTTAATTCGTTAGTAGCATCACGTCCATCTCTTGTAACTCCACCAACACACATATTTACAAATGGTTGATATCCAGCAAAGAATTTAGAACCTCCTTCACTTGTAATCCACATCATTTCAGACATTTTAATAAGCATACAACCTGCTAATTCAAATGCTTGGAAATCATTCATTCTTCCTGATTCAATATCACCTTTATAGAATTCATACATGTATTGGTCAACACGACCTATAGACATACCTGTTTGATTTTCTTCAACTACTAATAAAGATTCTATTGTCCAAACTGCTTGTATCGCTTCCCAAAATGTATTTGGTCTATGAGCAGGAACTCTTGCGTTAATTTCAGATATTTTTTCTAATTCTGCTTTACGTTTAGGATTTGTTTCTTTAGCTGCTAATTCCTTAGCATATTCCGATAAACGTTTAGCATAAATCATTACGCCTTCTGTGGTATCAATAACTGCTTTATAAAAATAAATTTTTTCTATATCCTCAGGGTTTTCATAGCTAAGCTTTTCCAGATTATCTTTTGCATCTTGTTGAATATCTAGCATACCCTTCTTCATTAGAATTACATCATAGCCTGGGTTTGAATCTCCTCCACCATTAATAGCATGATAAGAGCAATCTGAAACAAATGATTCTCCTGAAAGTTCCCAAACACCTGCTTCACGATATTGATCTTCACAATATTCATCAACAGATTTACCTGCCCAATATGGGAATAATTCTTCTTTCATAATTTTCTTATCTTCATCAGATATATAAAATGGATCTTGAGCACGATTTCCTATAGTATCAATTTCATCAACCATCCATCTCCATGCTATATCTGGAGAAAATGCACCAGCACGAGGTGCTCCACAAGGTGCCCCTACAATTAATTCATTATCTTGAATTACTAATGGTGCCGTTTCACAACAATACTTAAAACATTTAGCACGTAATAAAATCTTAGGCATACCTGGATTTTCTTTAGCTATTTTGGTAATAGCTCTTGCACGATGTGTTGTTATTGTTGGCACTTGTTTTAAATAATTTTCTTTTAATTTTACTAGACGCTCTGTAATTCCATCAGGAATTTTATCGCCTTCATCGCTTACTACTGTACTTGTAGCTGGTTCTTCTTTTATTATTTCTTTTGATATATTCTCAAACATCTTCATTAAAGAGGCTCTTTCTTCAGAAGACATATGTTGAGTAGCTTCCATAAATTTAGTTGAAAATTCACGAATATCCAAATCCTTACCTCTCATTTCTTATAAATTTTTCAAATTAATGACTTGATTTTTATTTAATATTTTCTAAAATTCTTTTTAAAACATTTTCAAGAAAATCTATATTTTCCAAATCATAATCCTTATTTTTCTCTGATACCTTAGATAGAGATACATTTTCTACTAATTGTAAATTAGATATTTCATTAATTTTACGTATTCCATACCCAACCTTTCTGATATAGATCAAATTCATTGGTGAAACATTATCAGATGTCATTCCATGACCAGCTGAACCACTTCCTAGTGTCATTGATGGAAATAAATTAGTAGTTGCACCCATGCTTCCTAAAGCTCCAGGAGTATTTACTAATACTCTTCCTACTGGTTTTTTTAGTGCAAATTGACGGATAACTTCTTCATCTTTTGAATGAATAATCAAAGTATGTCCATGTCTTTCACTTAATAATAATTCAATACATTTTTCACATGCATGCATCCAATCATCTTCAATGTAATATGCTAATACTGGGCAAAGCTTTTCTCTAGAGTATGGATTACTCTTAGAAACATATTTTTGTTTTGAAATAAGAACCTTTATGTCTTTAGCTACACTAAATCCTGCTCTTTTTGCTAATTCTTGTACTGATTTACCAACCACGTCTGAATTAACACTTCCATCATTATTGAAAAAGATTAAGCCAAGCATATTTGATTCTTCTTCAGTCATAAAATATGCTCCACTTTTTTCTAATTCTTTTCTTACTTCAAACTCTATGCAGCTATCCACAACAATTGACTGTTCAGCAGCCGAAACAACTCCATTATCAAAGGTTTTGCTATCTATTATATCTTTAACAGCTTGTTTTATATCTGCTGTACGCTCTATAAATGCTGGGCCGTTGCCAGTTCCTCCATATATCACTGGTTTTCCAGATTTATATGATTCTTTTAGTAAACTTGGTACTCCAGTATTTATTATTAATGAACTATCTTTATGATTCATAAGCTCTAATGTGCCATTATTTGTAACATTATGAAGGTAAGTAAGCGCTCCTTCTGGTAGTCCATAACCTTCTGCTGCACGAATCAAAATATCTAAAGTTCTTGAAATAGTATTTTTAGCCCTTGGATGAGGTGAAAATATAATTGCATTTCCTGATTTTATTGCAATCAAAGCTTTATATATAGTTGTTGAAACTGGACTAGTTGATGGACAAAAAGCAATTATTACTCCCATTGGTACACCTACATCCATAGTCTTATTTTCTTTATCTTCATTGATTATCCCAACACACTTTATATCTTTTAACCTGTGACATAAATACTTGCAAACAAATTGATTTTTTATACATTTATCTTCCATTTTGCCGTACTCTGTTTCATCACAAGACATGATAGCTAGTTCGCATATATGCTTTTCTATTTCTTCAGTCATCCTTTCAACTATTTCATCAAGTTTTTCTTGAGAAAAAGTTGCTAATTTTTTTTGAGCTTCACGAGCATTTTCAGCAAGAATTCTCGCCTCTTGTATGGAGAGTAAATCGTTATCTATTATGTTCATTTCTTTCTCTCCTTTTCTTAAAAATAATTGTAATATACTCTTTTTTAAACTTAACTTTTTATTTAAGGCATTAAATTAGTAATTTTATATCTTTCAATGATTTTTTCTAAATCTTGATGTGGTCTTGCAATAACAACTGAACTATAAAGATTTCCACCTTCCATACTTTCAACTGCCTTTACTCCAGCCTCAACAGCTGTCTTGCAAGCTCCTACATCTCCACGAACTAATACCGATATATATCCTGATGCAACATTTTCATATCCTATAAGTTCAACATCCGCTGCTTTACACATAGCATCTGCTGCTTCTAAGACAAATACTAAGCCAAAAGTTTCAATTAATCCTAAAGCTTCATATCTTGCCATTTACACACCTTTCCTTCCATTAAAATTAAGAATCTATGTCATGTACTGAAACAATATCTCCAACTTCTCTAATAGGTCTTGGCATAACATTTTTAGCGGTTAACTTTCCAATTGCTGCAGCTGCTTCTGCACCAGCCTCCACTGCTGATCTAACTGCAGCAACATCGCCTTTTACCATAATCGTTACCAAAGTTGATCCAACATTTTCATACGATATCAGTTCAACATTTGCAGCTTTTAGCATTTTATCAGCTGCTTCAAGTGCAGGAACTAATCCTATTGTTTCTACAAGTCCTAAAGCTTCTTCACCATAATATCTCATTTATAATTACCTCCTCTCACATTTAGAAAGTTTTTATTATACTTTGCCTTAATTAAAAAATTTCTAAATTTTTTAATTAACTTTTTAATCTTTAATATACCTGTTTATTGTTGCTGCACCATCTTCATGTGCATGATAATAAACTCTTAATTCACCATTTTTATCCATGTCAAATCTTGTTTCTTCAAGGAGTCCATTTGCTTCAGCTGTCATTAAAGCTGTAATTACATCCTTCTTATTAAGAGCTTTGAATTTACCGTACTGACCTTTTAATTCATTAATCACATCATCAGCACAAGCTTCTTCAACATTAGTAAAATACTTTAATATAGCATAATTAAGTGGTTTCATAATTATCTACCTCCTTATCATGATCTTTATTCTTCTTTTTGAATAAATCAAGTGGATTCATAGCAATAACTAGAATACCAAAAATCATAAGAACAGCTGCTATCCAAACTATTGGAAGCAATGCCCATCCATCCATTCCTGCAAATACTCCAAGAACAATCCAACAACAGAAAGGTCCCCAAAACGAATAAGTACCATTACATGCCATTCCAAGAGCAGCACCACACATACTGTTGCCGTTATACCAACACATGTATGAAACAAATGCACAAAGTCCACTTAAAGCAAACCAAATCATAGCAGAACCACTAGTGAATGCTTGAGTAACTAAATTAATTGAAAAACCAACACCATCTCCAAATATCATACCGAAGATAGGAACTAAAATTATTAGATTTGATAAACCTGAAGTTGCTTGACGTATTGTAATTCCAATTTCTGAATCAATCATTGATGTACCATATCCAGCAACACATCCTTCAAATCCCCATCCAAGAGCAGCTATAAAAGCAATACACAATCCAAGAAACATTCCTTCTGGAGCATCTCCCGAAAGGCTAGTACTTCCAATAAGGAAACTTGATGCAACACAGATTACAATACCTGCCATCATTCTTTTGTTCAATTCTTGTTTAAATAATATCCTGCCTAAAATAGCGCCAATAGCTGGGCAAAGTGCCGTAATTGGAATAACTATTGATCCAGCCATTTGAAGTCCAACAACATAAGCAGTACTTGAAATTGGTCCTCCAATCAATGCTGCTAAAATCATTACTCCACCTGGAGTTGTTCTAATACATCTAAAGAAATCACCAATTTTCCCCTTTATAGTTGCATAAGCAATCGCCCATACAGCACTACATGTATCATTTACTGCACTACCAAGGGCCCCTAACAAGTATGTAATTACAAGCACTGATAATCCTGTGTTGTTATCACCATACCAATCTGCCCAAACACCTTTCTTCATTCCAAGTGTCATAAATGCTGAATAAAATCCATACATAAGCCCTGAGAATAGTGCAATAGATATACCTTTTTTAAGAAAATTAGATGATAATTTCTTTTTAGCAGCAATTGCAGACGAATTAGCCACTCCTGACATTTCACTCATAAATAAAACTCCCTCCATTTAAACGTTATCACGTTTCGTTTTATATTATCATTAAATAAAGATTTATAATGATCATTTCAAGGGTTCTACAAATATAAAATATACTTATATAACCTGTTTAAATTTATGATTGATATAATTTTATCTATGGTTATTTAATATGTCTTGATTTAAAAATAGCTTTTTATCTTATGTTTTGTAGGTATTTTTTATTCTTGATTAAATTATATTCTGTTCCCCTTAGGGGAAAGTCAATATGAAATTATGCATATTTATATATAAATTTTAAGGCTCATATTTTTCGTATTAGCTTTTCATTTAATTAATTCTAAAACTTGGTAAATCCAAAGGTTTTATCTACTAATATTTGTTATTTTACTACATAAAATTTTATTCATATAATAACTTCAAATATAAAAAAAGCATTTTAAAAGATAAATCTATAACTATTTATCTCTTAAAATGCCTATTTTTAATATTTATACATTCCCCCTTAGGGTAACGTTTTCATTTTGTTCACTTTTTATATTTGCTAATTTTAACCATTACTTCTGTTACAAATTTATCTGCATTTTTAGTTGTCCAATAATCAGTAACATATCTTTCATATGAGCTTTCTTCATAAGTGTATTTATTTTTATCCGCCCAATTACTTATTTTTTTATATGTTTCATTTATAGTTTCATGTGATCCTATATGATAACAAGATGCTACCATACATCCACCATATTCAATAGTTTCACATTCTTTACATTTTAATATAGTCTCTTGCATAATTTTCATCTTATTACACTTTCCATTCATCTTGTCTTTAAAAGAAGGAAATTTTATTATTACAGGACCTGTTATAGCATTACTTTTACTTTCTATGTAGTTGGTAAACTCTATATTAATAATAGAATCCATATAATCATACTTAAAATCTTGATCTAAGTATATCATTCTACAACTATCTATATATTTTATTGATACTTCATTAATTTCATTTTCTATAACCGTCTGTGCTTCCATTATAAGGTCATACCAATCCTTTATAGATTTAAGTTTTAAACCTATTTCACTTTCTTCTGCCTTTAACTCATCTATCTTATTTCTAAAGCTTTTTTCAAAAACTGAATAAGATGTTCCTTCAAGAAATGCTTTCATTTCTTCAAGCTTAAACCCACTTTGTTTATAGTATTTTATCATTGGTACTGATAATAAAGTCTTTTTACTATAATATCTATACCCACTTTCATCAGATACCTTATCAGGAGATAATATCCCCATTTTATCATAATATCTTAGAGCTTTTTTGGATAAATTACATAATTCCTCTACCTTCCCTATCGAATACAAGTCACTTTCTCTCATAAAACAACCTCCCATATTTTCTCCCCAAAATCTTAGCTGTAATGAAATTCAGTAATATATTATTTGTTTATAGTTTACTTAAATTTATATTTATTTTCAATATCTACCATTAAAAATTAGATAAATAAAAGAGAAAACCACCCAAAAATGAGTGGTTTTTAAATTACTTAATTCCTGTAAATCTATCTAGAATCTTTAATAAATCTTTATTTGTTACTTCTCTAGGATTTGTTGCAGTACAAATATCCTTCATAGCTGCGTTTATTATTTCTTCCTTTACTTCACATAATAAACCTAAATCTGAGCCTTGATCTTTTAGTGTTAAAGGAATCATTAACTTCTTTTGAAGTTCAATAATACACTTAATTAAATTATTAACTCCTATATTCACTGTAGAGGCATGTAAATTCAACACTTTTGCTAATCTTTGATATTTTCTAGCAGCTATATCATACTCACTATTATAGTTGTCTATTTTTAAATTAGCATTATATTCTATAACATGAGGAAGTATTATTGCATTAATTCTTCCATGAGATATATGCAACTTTCCACCTACTGCATGAGCTAAACTATGAGTAATTCCAAGTCCAGCTGAATTAAATGCCATCCCTGCTAAACAAGATGCATTATGAATTTTTTCTCTTGCTAATAAATTATTTCCATTATCAAAAGCTTCTGGCAAAAATTTAAAGGCTAAAGAAATAGCTTTTTCTGCTAATGCATCTGAAAAATCATTTGCATCTTTAGAAACATAAGCTTCTATTGCATGTGTAATTACATCCATACCAGTATCTGCTGTAATAGACTTAGGTACAGATGTTACAAGTGATGGATCAAGTATTGCTACCATAGGAAGAAGTGATTTATCTGACAAAGCATATTTTAACCCTTCGCTTTTATCAGTTATTACTGCATATTGAGTAGCCTCAGAACCTGTCCCACTTGTAGTTGGTATAGCAAAACATTCTTCTATTTCAAAATCAGCTCCTAAAAGCTGCTTTGAATATTCTCTTATTGCCTTAGCTGCATCAATTGAAGAACCACCACCAAGAGCTATTATAGTTCTTGCACCACAATTTTTTAATGTTTGAATTCCTGATGCAATAATTTCAACTGAAGGATCTGGAACTATATCACTAAATATAGTAACATCACAATTAACTAGTTTCTCTTGAATTTTAGAAGCCATACCTGACGATTCTATAAATTTATCACATACAATCATCACTTTTTCATCTTTTATTTTACTTAACCTATTTAAAGAACCTTCTCCAAAATAAATATTGGTGCTAACACTAAATTCTTTCATATAAATTTCTCCCTAATTTAAAGTTTGTGAAATATGAATAATTTAGCTATTCTTTAAAATCAAAACAATAATTAACCTACAAATTAATTATATCAATCAAAATAAATCTTTATTTGTTAATTATACTACAATCATTTTCATATAGCAAATACTTATATAAATTTACTACAAGTCAATATCCCTTTAAAATTATTTTTTTACAACAGCAATCCAAACTTCTTGTTGATTTTCTTGCATATAACATTCAATAACTGGAAGATTATCTAGTTCATACCCTGAGTTTGGAAGCCATTCGCTATAGAATTGTTTATAGACATTTTGTATTACTCCTGGTAATTCTCCATTTGCTTCAAAAACTGCCCATGTTGCTGCTGGATACGTAAATTCCTTCATCCCTTCAATTACTGGAACATATTCGCATTTTGCCGTATCAACGTAATTTGTTACAGCTATAATATACTCCATATCTTCAGATTCTCCCCATTCTCCTCCTTGTGCGATCCCCAAGAATCCTGATGGTCTATAGTTAGGAAAGTTGTCTAAAAGATTTTGCATAGTCCCATCCTTCCAAACATCTTCCCATAACTTTGGAATTACTTCAAAAGCCTTTTCAGTTTTTAACTTTTGTGATATTCCCATTACTTTAAATTCAGGCCATTGTTCAATTTTATAATTCATATGATTTTCTCCTTTTATTGTAATTTGAAATGAGATTTTAGGACAAGATCTTAACTGTACCGTTTCATTTCTAACCTTTGATGGTAATACCCCATGAAAGTTTTTAAAAGCTCTTGTAAATGCATCTTGAGATTCGTATCCATATTTTAAAGAAATGTCAATTATTCTTTCATTATTATTTAACAACTCAAAAGCTGCCATAGTTAAGCGTCTATTTCTTATATATTCAGATAAGGGCTTATCAGCTATATATGAAAACATTCTTTGAAAATTATAAACAGAACATCCAGCAATTTTTGAAATAACTTCATAAGATATTTCCCCTGTAAGATTTTCTTCTATATAGTTTATTGACTCATTTAATTTATTTATCCAATCCATTTCCTCACCTCTCATTAAATAATATCTTTTTTATAGTAATACTACTCGACTTTTCATGCCGCATTTTGCAGACTATATTATTTGGGAAAGCAAAATAATTAATATATATAATATCATAAATTTGGAAAAACCATCTATTTACTATAGAAGAAATATATGATTCTATAAAAATATCCTTAGCTATTTGTTAGTTGTAGCTAAGGATATTTTATATTAGTTGTAAATCATAATCAGTATAAAACAAAATATGATATCTTATATTTTCTTATTACGTTGCTATTAATTATTTTACTTATTATATAATTTTAAATTATCCCCTTGATTATCAATCCAAAGATTTAAAAGTTCTTTTAAATCATCAAGTGTTTCTTTGTCTGTAGAATTTTCTTTTTTCTTAAGTTTTTCTACAATTATAAACTCAAATACATTTTCTCCATACTTATCCCAATCTTCTTGAAAATTCTTAATTCTTATTTTTCCTAAGTTCAATTTAAACTTTATTGATTCAAATGGTTTATATAAATTTTGGCATATATCTACAAATGAAAATCCATTAATTGTATTGTATACTTGAATTATTCCCATCTCAACTTCTTGCTGCTTATAATTATTTATAAGCTCTTTTCTTTTCACATTTTCCATAGTACTTTCCACCTCAACTCTATAATATTTTTCCCCATACTTATCTCTCTTTAAATAGCCATAATCTACTAAATACCTTCTTATTAATGCATCATCATCATAGATTTTTTTAATTATTTTTTTAACTTCTTCTTCTGTATAAAATCTATTTGGCTCAAACAAATTAGCAAATCTAGGTAATAATGCTTTTCTTTTTTCTTCTTTAACTGGAAAATATCTAATCTTATGATTTACTGACTTAGAGGAATTTTCATCAATTAATTCCATAATAGCTAAAAAAGCTCTTGCCTGCCTTGCTCTTTCCCTTAATGCAAATCTAATATTTCTTACTGTAGATTCTGAACAAGAAAGATTGTTTGCTATTTCTTTATCACTACATTTACTAGATAACATATCAAGTAACTCTTTTTGAATTTCAGTCAAACCAGTATATTTCTTATCTAACAATAGTAATCTTTCTATAGAAGTCCCATGAATTGACATGTGATTATTTATACTAATATTATTTTTACCAATATTCTTTTGACATATTAAGCATATAAATTCACCTTTCTCATTATTCCATATATATCCACGCTTAAAATCTTCTATTGTTGCATTACGAATAAGTTCTTTCATTTTTCCCTCTCATCTATCAATTTTATAGACATAATAACATTTATTTGTGTATAAGTCAAATATTTAACTCATTAACTCTCTAATTTATATTCTTTAACAAGAATTAATAATTTTATTATTTTAAACTATATTACTTTTTAATATAAATTACTCATTATTTAATTAATGAATTCACTTATAGGCTTAATGCTAGTATAATTAAATAAAAAGAACTATGGAGGAAATATAAATGAGTGATATAAAAGTAATTATTTTGGATGTAGATGGTACATTAACTAATAGTAAAAAAGTAGTAACTAAAAAAACTAAAGATGCTTTAATTAAAGCACAGGAAAAAGGAGCCATACTAGTTTTGGCTTCAGGAAGACCTACATCTGGATTAATGGATTTAGCTAAAGAATTAAAAATGAATGAAAACAATGGTCTTTTAGTTGCCTTTAACGGTTCTAAGGTTGTTGACTGTGAAAATAATAAAGTTTTCTTTAATGAAACTATGAGCATCGAAGAGGGACAAGCTGTTCTAGAGCATATGAAAAATTTTAACGTTAAGCCTATGATAGATAAAGATGACTATATGTATGTCAACAATGTTTTTGACAATGAAATAAATTATAAAGGAGTACCTTTTAATATAATTCAATATGAAGCTCGTGGTGGCAAATTCAAACTGTGTGAAAAAGATGATTTAGCAGCTTTTGCTGATTATCCATTAAATAAGATTTTAACTGCTGGAGAACCTGAGTATTTAAAAGCTCACTACAAAGAAATGATGGAACCATTTAAAGATACTTTAAATTGTATGTTTACAGCAGATTTCTATTTTGAATTTACTGCCAAAGGAATTGATAAAGCTAAAGCCTTAGATTCTGTGTTAATTCCTATGGGCTATAAAAAAGAAGAAATGATTGCTTTTGGAGATGGTCATAATGATGCTTCTATGGTTAAATATGCTGGTATTGGTGTAGCTATGGCTAATGCAGTAGATGATTTGAAAGCTATAGCTAATGAAGTTACTTTGTCTAATGAAGAAGATGGTATTGCATATACCCTAAGTAAATATATTAAAGGTATAGATATTTAAAAACTATACCTAACTTCTTATGCATCTTACAAAAATATTTATTTTTCAGAAAAGTTAATTTTCAAATTTATATTTATAAGAATATCTATTTATATATTTCATATAAAAATCTCAGATAATTAGTATTTATCTGAGATTTTCGTATCATTCTATTTATTTAATTTATATTTGCAAATATTATAGTAGTGATCCACAATATTCACATTCTGCTCCACTAGAAGTTACCTTGTTTTGAGCTCCGCAACATTTACATGTTATAACTTTCACTTCATCTTGTGGTACACTATTATTAAATGTAGTCTCATTAATATTTTCCTTACTTGTCTTTGGTAAAACTATTTCGTTAGTACTATCATTTATATAAGCACCTTGGAAATATCCATTATTAATCATATCCTTCAAGTCTTTTTTTACAATATTTATAGGTAAGGACATAGCACTTGCAATATTATCTAAAATATATTCATTTCCATTTATAATTATAGAAATATACTTCTTATATTTTTCTGCATTACTTGATAGCTTCTTAGCAAACATAAATAATGTTACTCCTGCAATAAGGAAGAATAAAATCATTCCCACATCTTGCCCTGTGAATCCTTGACCTAAACAAGCTATTATTCCTATTCCCGCCATAAAGAAGCATAAATATGATCCATACCTTACAAGTCTACCAATAGTAAATCCAGCTTTTTTATCAATTCTAACCCTTTTATATACTAAGAATATTGCTAATGGCCAAAATACTATAATAGATATTATAATTACAGGCCAAGAATATAATGGATTTATTTTCTTATTATCATCATTATTATTCATTTATTTCCCCTCCATACATTAAAAAATTATATTGATCCCTTTTTCATACTCTTTACCTTTATATTTCTTTCTTTTATAAGAAAAGAAATTTCTTTTAAGTACTCTGGTAATTTTTCTTTATTTTCTGATATACCTTCTATCTTTTGCAGTAATGATCCTTCCATATCACATTCTGATGAAATATCACTATATTTTATATTCTCATAAATTTTGTTTAATTCTTCTTTATGTTCACTGTACTCATTATTATTCATGTAAGATTGAATTCTACTTTCGCATTCAATCATTATTCCCTCTGCTGCTAAAGTCCTATTATTGCTTTCATTTACACGATCTGCAAAATTATTTAATATAATTAAAGCTATACCCGTAATTCCCATTAGCACTATATTTATTATTATATATAAAGTTAAAAATACCATTAAGATATTAACAAATACTAAAGCTAATACTATAGTAGAAAGAAGATATAAAGATAATGCTGTAATTACGCTACTTCTTAATACGTCTTTCTTAGTCTTTGCTGTTATAAGAAAAGTCACTACTTCAGCTAAAATTATGAAAAGTAATGATAACAGTACCATAGGAACCTTAATTATATTTCTACATCCAATAAAATAAATAAGGATTGTTACAAAAAATACAATTCCTCCACTTATAAGTATACTTTTTGACCATTTATCTTCACTCATTCTATATCCCCCCTTATATTATAGTTTGTTACCACATTCATGACAGAATTTTGGTTCTCCCTCTATTTCACTACCACATTTGCCACACTTCTTAACTAATGACATTCCACATTCTGAACAGAACTTAGAATTTTTATTAAAAATATCTACACCACAGCCTGGACACTTTCTAGGAAGTGGTTCATTACATATAGGACAAATTGTTGCACCTTCTGGCATATCTCCTTTACAATTTGGACATGGATTATATCTATCACCACACTCTGGACAAAACTTAGTATTTTCAGTTAATTTTGCTCCACAAGATGAACACTTTATTTCAGTATTCTTCCCTTCTACTTTTACAATAGTATCATATCCACATTCACCACAAAATTTCGTATCTTTACTTATTTCAGCATTGCATTTTGGACATTTCTTTGTTTCAGTTTTTGTGGAAATATTACTAGTAAGTCCACTAAATTGTGATCCTACAGCTCCACCTACTCCAACACCCATTCCAAGTCCCATTCCAACCCCCATAATATTACCTTGTATTGAATTTGGATTAGTTGCTGCGCCCTCTAAAGTGTCAAAGGACCTTTCTTGTTGATAGTTAAATCCTATTATATCCATTTCAGCTTTCTTAGATAAAGCATCCTTTAATCTAATTACTGCTTTATCATCTTCTGGTACATTTATATCATTAACATAGAATGATACTAATTTAATACCATAATCATTAAGAACATCTATCATCTTTTTTTGAAGTTCTTCAGATAATTCTTCTAAATAAGCATTTATCTCTAGAATACTTATTTGCTTTTTAACTAAATAAGTAGATATAGAATCCTTTACTTTAGTTAAATATAGACCTCTAAAGTAGTTAATCATACTTTTCTTATCAAAAACAGGCATTGTTCCAACTAGCTTTACTATGAACTTTTTAGAATCTTCTATTTGTATTCCAAATTGTCCAAAGGCTCTTACTGGAACAAATATGTTGTATTTTGGATCCTGTAATTGAATAGGTGAGGCTGTCCCCCACTTTACATCTAAATCATAAACTTTATTTACATACCAAACCTCAGCAGTAAAAGGAGACCTACCACCAAAAGGTAAATTGACTAATTTATTCAAAACTGGAATATTGGATGTATCTAGTGTATGTCTACCACTTCCAAATACATCTAATGCCTTTCCACCTTTAAATAAAATTGCCTCCTGTGACTCATTTACAATTAACTGAGTCCATGTTCCTAACTCTTCATTAGGATATTTCCATGCAAATAAGTCCGTTCCTCCGTTATACTTAACGACTTCAACAATAGCCATTATTACTCACCACTTCCCCATATTTCTTTTTTTTATAAAATATTACATTATAACAATTAAATTATATTAACTTGTAATTATTTAGTCAATAAAACTTTACCTTTTATAATTATTACATAGCTCATATTACTGAGTCTTATATCATTAAAATATAAATTTGTATTTAATTTCCTTCTAGTTTATAATAAAGATGATTATATATAATGGAGGTTTTTTGTATGAATTGGAAAAAAGAGGTAAGCGTAAAGAAAATATCTCAAGATGCTGAAGATTTGTTTAGAGGAGGTTTTTTTTGTTCTGAAGCACTAATAAGTTCAATACGTTCTAACTTTGAGTTAGATATACCTGAAGAAGTAATATCAATGGCATCAGGATTTCCTGTTGGTATAGGCCGTTCTAAATGTCTATGTGGCGCAGTTTCAGGTGGGGTAATGGCATTAGGACTATTCTTCGGACGTACTAAACAAGGGGATTCTAAGGTTGAAAAGAATTTAGAGGTTGCAAAAGAATTACATGACTGGTTTAAAGAAGCTAATGGTAAAAATGCTCTTTGTTGCCGTATATTAACTAAAGGCTTTGATATGTCATCTGGCGCTCATAAAGAGCAATGTATACATTTTACGGGCATGGTTGCTGGAAAAGTTGCTGAAATAATAGTAAGAGAATTAAATTTAATTAACACAGATAATTTAGTTACAGTATAGGAGTGTGCAATATGATAAAGAAAATACCACTTCCTATTTCAGGGGTAATGCTAGGTTTTGCTGCTTTAGGTAATTTACTTCAAAGCTACTCTGAATCTATACGTTTAGTATGCGGAATTATATCCTTAATTTTAGGATTACTATTGCTATGTAAAGTTGTAATGTATCCATCCATGATAAAAGAAGATATGAAAAATCCAATTACGGCCGGTGTATCTGCAACATTTCCAATGTCCATAATGCTTTTATCTACTTATATAAAACCATTTATAGGACAAAAGGCTATTTATATTTGGTACTTAGGAATACTTCTTCATTTATCTTTAATAATATATTTTTCAATAAAATTTATATTAAAGTTTAACATAAAAAAAGTTTTTACAACATATTTCATAGTTTATGTTGGACTAGCTGTTGCAAGTGTTTCTGCTCCAGCTTTTGAAAAAACAAATATAGGAACAGCAGCATTTTGGTTCGCATTTACATTGTGTATAATATTACTTGTAGTTGTAACCTATAGATATACTAAATATAAAGAAATTCCTAACCCAGCTAAACCATTATTTTGTATATATGCAGCTCCTGTAAACCTTTGCCTTGCTGGATATATTCAATCAGTGCAAACTAAGTCATTAATATTGATAAGTTTTTTGGCTATTTTAGCATTCATAACATATATTATGGTTCTATTTAAATTACCAAGTTATTTAAAAATGTCATTTTTTCCAAGTTATTCAGCATTCACCTTTCCTTTTGTTATAAGTGGAATTGCAACAAAAATGACTATGGCTTACTTAAGTAAAATAGGATATACTATAGTGTTTCTAAAATATGTTGTTTTATTACAAACAATAGTAGCAACTATATTAGTAATATATACATTATGCAGATTTATACTTTTTTTAATTCCAGAAAAAAATGAGCATTCAGTAACTCAATAGCACTTATAAATTTATAAAAATAGCAACTTCCAAAATGAAGCTGCTATTTTTTAGTAATTTTTAATTTATTATTAATCCTAGTTAAGTTTAAGCAACTTTGTACATTTACCTAAATAGTATATACGTAAAATATGAAGGGCCCTAGTACAAGCTGTATAAAAAAGTAATCTTTCTTCCTCACAATTATAATTTTTATCGCCTGCATCATATATAAGGACTACATCAAATTCTAATCCTTTAGCTAGAAAAGATGGAATTACTAATGTATCATTTACATACTCATCCTCATCATTTAGAAGAGCATTAACATGTACCTTATCTTTAAGAAAACTATGAACATCCTGTGCTTCTTTTATAGTTTTTGTAATAATTCCAATTGATTTATATCCTTGCTCTTTATATACTTTTATATCCTTAAGTAATTGCTCTTTTATATCATTTCCATTTGAAAATCCAAAAACAACTGGTTTATCTCCACTTCTTGCTACTGATTCATAATTAATATTGTTATTTAAAATCTTTTTAGAAAAATCAGTAATTTCTATTGTAGATCTATAACTTTTTGTTAAATTGATTATACATGTATCATCTTTTGGAAATACATGTAATATATTTTCATAATTTCCAAGATTCATAAATGGGTTTATAGATTGATTTAAATCTCCAAGTATAGTAATATTGGCATTTCTAAAAAGATTATATAATATTTCATATTGTAATTGAGTATAATCTTGTGCTTCATCAATAATAACATATTTAATTTCTGAAATTTTTAAAATATCACCTAATGCTCCTTTAAGATATAAAAGCACATGTTGATCTTCATAATTAATTTTTTTGTATTTTAACATTTCTAATGTATACATCTTAACTTCTTTGATATCTTCTTTATCATACTCTGTGTTTGATATCTTTGAAAAATATTCTATATTCTCAAATAACTTTTTATAGATATCAATTATATTAAATTCTGTCATTTCATATATTTCTGAATGTATCTTTTCTATTTCATTTTTTACAATTGACTTACTTTGTTTAATAACCTCTTCATCATCAACATAGCTGCCATAATCCTTTATATCTTTAGTCACTTCCCCCATTCTACTCTTTTCATAAGGCTCTAAAAGATATAATATTCTTTCCCTTAACTTTTCAAGTCTTCTTTTTAATGGCATATTACTATAATCATTAAAAAATAACTCTTCAATTCCTTTAGCTGATATTATTAAATTATCTTTAAAAACTATATCTTTAAATTTTCTATTAGTACTTTCTAAGTAATTTACATATTCCTTTAAGATACTTATGAATTGTTTTGATGACTTAAATTTTATGCTTTTAACTCTCTCCTTATATCTATCCTCATTCTTAGAATCTAGTATATATTCCATCATCTCACAATATTCTTCCTTAATAATCTCATTTCCTAAAGCTTTATGCATATACTCTTTAAATGTAGTTTGACACATATTATCTTCACCAAGCTGTGGTAATACATCTGAAATATAGTCATTAAAAATATTATTTGGAGAAAAGATTAGTATATTTTGAGGTGATATTTTTTCTCTATGTTTGTATAATAAATAAGCAATTCTATGAAGTGCAACTGAAGTTTTTCCACTTCCTGCTGGTCCTTGCACAATCAAATTCTTATACTCTTCATTACGAATTATTTGATTTTGTTCTCTTTGAATAGTTGTTACTATAGCTTTCATCTTACTATCACTACTCTTAGCTAAAATATCCTGCAACATTTCATCATCTATCTTAATATTACTATCAAACATATACTCAAGTTTACCATTATTAATTTTGTATTGTCTTTTTAGTGTAAGATTACCATTAATAACCCCTTCAGGACATGTATATCCAGCTTTCCCAATTTCGTAATCATAAAACATACTAGATATTGGTGCTCTCCAATCATATACTAAAAAATCAAAATCATTATTAATTAAATTAGAAATTCCTATATAATATTTTTCCGGAATTTCTTTTCCTTCTTCATTAAAATCTATTCTTGCAAAATAAGGAGATAAAAGCATTTTTTCATATTTTTCTTCAAGCTTTCTTGTAAATTCATGTCTTCTTTTTTGAATTTTCATTGTAGTTATAAATTCCATGAAATCTACAATTTGATCTAATCCATTAGTTACTGAAACAGACCCTACATCTTCCCATAGTTGCTTTTGTGTTTCAAGAGTTTCTTTTCTAAATTTTTCTTTAAAATTATGCTTTTCATCAAATTGATTTTTAACCTCTTTAAGTACCTCTTGTAGCCATTGATTTTCAAAGTTCCATTCATAATTATTGCTATTCATACTACTTCACTCTCCTTAATATAAAATTATTAAAATAATTTATAAATTCTATTGACATCAATCTTTTAAAGGTGTAAAATATAATTGAGGGATTATATTTTACACCTTGTCAAAAAGTGATTTCAAATCTTATTATATCACTTCTATTTTTCATGTCAATAAATTTTAATGTTTGATTTTTTATCTATCTATTATTTTCACTTATTGTGCTCATATTTAACCTCCAAAATCTATTTCTTTTATCATATAACTTGAAACTTAAAGTATCATTTCCATCATTATTTTACTATTCAATCTTATTTATAATAATACCTTTAATTAATTTGAAAAAAATATTATACTAAAATAAATGTACAAGACTTTGATTTAATTCACAAAACTTACTAATGACATAAATACTTTAACAATTCAATAGATTAGTAATAGAAATATAAAACTAGATTGAGAGGTTTATATATGAGAAAAAAAGATATACTTGAGCTAAAAAGACGTTTAAAGAAAGATCATTGCACCTTTACTAAAATGTGTGGTTGCTATGTTAATGGAGAAAAGCATATTATATTAAAGTTTAGAGAAACTTTTCTAAACTTAGATGAAGATGAATACTTTAAATACTTAGAAATTTCCAAGAAAGTTTTATCTGGAACTATTGGTAATAATATTCTAGAGCTTAATTTTCCAACCAATGAAGATCTTATAAATGAAAAGCAAATATTCCTTATGCAGCTTAAAAATAGTCAATTAAAGGACGATATTATTCTTGATAATTTTTATGACTCAATTATAGATAATTATGATTATACAGGTAATTTTTTAATACTAATTTTTCATGATGCATACGATGTTATCACCAAAACAAAAGATAATGCTAAGATAGATGAATCAGAAGAAGTATATGAATATATTTTATGTGCAATATGCCCTGTTTCACTTTCAGAGCCTGGTCTTAGATATTTTGAAGAAGATAATAAAATAAAGGCACGTATTAGAGATTGGGTAGTTGAAGCTCCAATTAATGGTTTTGTATTTCCTGCATTTATTGATCGTAGCTCAGACGTTAATTCCATTATGTACTACACAAAAAATGCAAAGGATACACATCCTGAATTAATGGAAAATGCTTTAGGTTGTTATTCAAAGCAAACTGCTACTATACAAAAAGAAACCTTCCAATCAATTATTAAAGATACTTTTAGCTCTGATGAAAAAAAATCCGAGAAAATCTTTATGGAAGTACAAGAAAACTTAAATAATATGCTTGATGAATACAATTCTATATATGATGATACAGATTCTGAACCTATAAGTCTAACCAAGGCTGACATGCAAAACTTATTGATAGAAAGTGGAATTCCAGAAGAAATTACTGCAAAAATTGAAAAATCCTATGTAGAAACATTTGGTGATGACCTTCCTTTAGTAGAAAATTTAATTGATGCAAAAGTACTTAAGGCTAATGAACAAATCAAAAAAGAAAAACAGTTGGAAAAACAAGTAGAAATACTTCAAACTAGACTTGAGCAAGTTAAAAAGGAAGTTGCAGTAGATAACGAAAATCCTGCAGCTACAGAAGATCATGATAATTTAGAAAGTACTACTGATAATATGATTTTAGATGAAGAGCCTGAATATGATGTTATTCTTCAAGTAAAACCTGAAAAGATACCTCAAATTAAATCTAAAATAATTGATGGTCAAAAATGCATAGTTATTCCTATTAGTGAAGATGAACAAACTACAGTTAATGGAATAGATGATCTAATTTAATTAATATTTTCAATAAAAAATAATGAGGAACATCCCTAATGGATATTCCTCTCAATACAAATGTCACTTAATTATATATTAAACTTTTGCGATAAAACTTTAAAAGCCATGCAAGAAAAAACACTTTAAATTTTACTGACAAATATTTTTACTTACATAGCTTATTTTCTAATATCTTATTAACTATCTTAGTGTAATCTTACCACTTACCGTTAGCCATATGTCCTGCAAGTTCTGCTTTACATCTTTGCTTTATAGTCCAAGCTTCATTTTTTGCTTTTTCAAAGCCATTTACACATTTTGGATCTAAGTTTATTTCTATTCCTTCTTGTGCAAGCTTAGCTATCTTATTTGCTAATACAATTATTTCAGAATGAATGTCATTAGTTCTATCTGATGAATAAATCTTTTCAGCTTCTTCACTAGTAAGTTCAACAAATTTTTCTTTTCCTAAATTACATTTTGGGCACACTTCTGGTGCTTGCATTCCTTCATGTATATATCCACATACAGTACATTTAAATAACTTTTTCATAATCATTTCTCCTTCATATTCTATCTATAATTTTCAACTTTTTTTATTCAACTTTATATTAATATATTAACTTAAATAATATTTATTGTCAACTAATAATTTTTATTATTTATTTGTATGTTCTTAACTCTTAAAAGAAGTTATAATTCTATGAAATATTAATATAAATTCTATCTTTATTCACAAATATATATCAAATTTCATTGGAATTAATTTTAGAATCCGAAGGTATTGATATAATTATACTTGTTCCAATATTAATCTTACTTTTTATTTCTATACCATAGTCTTCTCCAAAACTAAGTTTTATTCTTTGGTTAACATTTTTTATTCCAATATGGTTTTCCTCTTTTATATATTCTGTTTGAAGCTCCTTATTAATAGATCTACAATCTTCTTCTTGCATCCCTGCACCATCATCATTTATCTCTATTAAAATCTTATCTTCTAAAAGGAACGATCTTATTGCTAAAGTACACTTCTTATTTGTTGGCTTTATTCCGTGGTATATTGCATTTTCTACAATTGGCTGCAAAGTTATTTTAGGAAGCATGGATTCCAAGGTTTCTTCATGAATATCATATAAAACTTCAAACTTGTTCTCATATCTTATTTTTTGTATTTCCAAATATATCTTTACATGCTCAATTTCATTTTTCAAAGTATTCATATAACCTTTTGTATTAAGACTTATTCTCAAAAGTTTTGATAAATTGGAAATCATATGACTTCCTTCATTTTCCCCATTGGTAAACTCCATAACCTTCCACTTTATGTTCTCTAAAGTATTAAATAGAAAGTGAGAATTAATTTGTGATTGAAGTGCTATAGATCTAGCTTTTTTCAGTAATCTCATTCTATTATTAAGCTCTTTCTTAAGATATTGAACATCACTTATAGAATTTTCCAATCCTCTTGATATTATTTTGAGCTCATTTATATTTGATTTGCTATAAATTGGCATGACATCATAATTTTTCTTCTCTAGTATTCTAACCATCTCTTCTATTGGAGTAAAAAGCTTAACAGCTATAAGAAATGAAATAATAAGTACTAAACTTATACTAAAAATTAAAAATCCAATCATTATATCTCTAATTCTATTTACTCTTAATTTATTATCCTTCGTACTTATAAGAGATATAAAGTTCCAGTCATTATAATTAGATTTGATATTATTTATAAAATACTCTTTTCCATCTATTGTAATTGTACTTCCTCTTCCTAAATTTGATATGTTTATTTCTTGTAGTGCTTTTATACTACTAATATTTTTATTTAATAGCTTTGTATCTTTATTAAATATTATTGAATCATCATTTAGTATATAAAAATTCTCAATAGTAAACTCTTTATTTTGATTTATAAGTTTATTAAAACTATCAATATCAATACTAACTACAACTACTCCACTTTTTTCAGTAGAATATAAGGGTATGGCTCTAAAAAATGATATTGTATTTTTTTCTGGGATAACAGATGTCCAATAGCTTTTAGAAATATTTTTATGAAATTCCTTTTCAAGAGTATCACTATACTTCCAATCTATATATGACATATTGCTTGTAACAATCTTATAATCACTTTTTTCTGAATAAATACAAATAGAGTTTATGAAATCTCCATAATATACATAAGTATTTATTACCTTTTCTATGTTATTTATACTTTTTAACATATCTGAGTTTTTTTCATCATAGTTCCTACTATTAAATCTTAATATATTTTCTACTTCCAAATCGGTAGCAAGGCTTAAAAGAGTAGTTTCAACCTGCCTGCTTATCATATCAATGCTATCTTTTGTTCTTGATAAAGCAGCCAAGTTAGCATTCATTATTTGATCTTTATAAATATTATTTAAATGATTAAAAGCAATAAATAATGCTAAAAATAGCGGAAAAGTTATAAAAAGATTAATGGTTATAAAATACTTTACTAAAATACTATTAAATCTGTATTCTTTTATATACTTCCATATATTCAAGTTCTTAATTTTCCCCATAAAAAACACCTATTTATATTCTTTATATTTAATACACTTACTCTTAACAAGGACTTCCCTATACTTATTCGGAGTATATCCTGTATATCTTTTGAATATCTTGTAGAAATATTTAAGATTTTTATAGCCCACAAGTTCTGATATCTCGTAGACCTTTAGATTTCTATTATTTAAAAGCTCTTTTGATCTTTCTATTCTTATTTGGGTTACATAGTCAATAAAATTAATCCCCATCTCTTTCTTATAAACCTTACTTAAATAAACAGGACTTAGGAATACGATTTCAGAAATCTTTTCTAAGGTCAAATCGTACATATAGTTTTTTTCAATATACTTATTTGCTTTTTTTATAACTAATTTATAATTACTGTTATTATTTTCTTCAATTCCATTTACTGCTGAATTTATCCATAGTTCAAAAACATCAAGTGCACTATTATAATTTTTAGATTCACTAATAGTTCTTATTATATTTATCAAGTCTTCTTTTATATTTAATCCTAAGTATAAGCCGATTATTTTATTTAGCAAAAGTACTAAAGTGTTCTCTAAAAACTTTATCCCAGAATTAAAAGGCATATTTACTACTTTACTTGATATATCCTTAAAAATATTATAGATAAAAATCTTATCAAAGTTCAAAAAAGATTCTATTAAATTAGACTGCATATCTATAAGCACACTAAAATCCCTTTGTATGTCAATTACTTTTTTCTTTTCCTCATTCATTTTTTCATTAATATTTTTCAAAACATCAAGATCACTTTTTATTTTTATAAACTTTTCTTTAATTTCTCTCATTTCTATAGGCTTTACTATATAAGAAACTACATTATATTCTAAAGCTTTTTTAGCATATTCAAATTCCTGATAACCACTCATTAAAACAACCTTTATATCCCTAGGGTTTTCAGACACAAACTTAGCTACATCAAGCCCAGATTTTCTATTCATTCTAATATCACAAAGTACTACATCTACAGACATGGTATTTATATAATCTATTACCTCTTCTCCATCCTCACATTTCATTACAACATTGAACCCGAGATCTTTCCAATCAATAAATTTACTTAAGCCTTCCCTTATGTTCTTTTCATCATCTGCTATGACAAGATTATACACTTATATCACCACCAGTAATTCAAATAATTTTATCTAGTTTACATTTTATATTATTCTTCATACTACTTCAAAATCCTTTATATCTAATATCTCAAATTTCTCAAAAGATAAAAGACTATCAAAAGATAGCCTTCTTAATATATCCTAATTTCATAGATGCACATATTATCTGATCCCCATGTATTTAAAGGTTTAACTCTTATTCTGTTACAGGTAATATTATTAAACTTAGAACAACTACGTCTTCTATGATTATCCCTAACTCCTCTTTTTGATACTAATACTTCTCCATTATAAAACTCAATATCATAATCTTTTACTATTTCCTTTGGAGTGCCTTCTTGCTGGCGATTTCTAACACTATGAGTCAAGGAAACCATTATTTCTTTTGATAGATTAGAATCAAATTTTATAATTACTTCTTTAGGTGAAATATTATTATCAAAATATAATTCAATCCATGGATTCTTGTCATTCTCATCTGTAATCCACGCATTTATTTGATCTTTAACTGTTCTTGAATATCCATTTATAATATTTTCAGGTTCACAATTTTTAATGAAGCTTGAAGCCCTTACTCTTGAAAATAATGCTAAATCATCTTTATCTTCATTTTTAAAACCTGGTATATAACAGTCTTCTTTCATTAGTATTTGCTGAAGTTCATGTATGTGCTTATTAATCTCTCTTGGAATAACTTGCTTACTTATACACATAGCAGCAGCTGTTCCTGAAGCCTGGCCAATAACTGCACATGTTGCCATAACTCGTGTTGATCCAAAAGCCATGTGTGAAGCACTTATATCCCTTCCCGCCAACATTAAATTATTTATATTTTTAGAGTAGATTGATCTATATGGTATTGTATATAAATCATCCATCATAATAAAGTCATTTGGCTCTATTCTAGTCCTTATGCCTCCCACAGTATGCATATCCATAGGCCAGCCACCATAAGCTATCGCATCTTCAAATATTTTACCATCAAATAAATCCTGTTCCTTTAAAACATAATCTCCTAATATTCTTCTACTTTCTCTTTTCCCTGGTAAAAATCCAATCCAGTCTAATGCAAAATTATCTGCATTATGATTTCCTGAGTTTTTTATATGATCCCATACACCATATACAGCCTTTAAGAGTTCATCTCTTATTTCTTCACCATCCTGTATTACATCCAAATCATCACCGCCAATTTCAATCCACCAGTATCCACTATTGATTTCATGATGTTCTCTGTAAGCTAAATCTTTCTCATGATAAGTATTAGCCCAAGATGGTTTTATAAAGTCAACTTTTTTTCCCATATCTATAGCTGTAAATAATAGAGTGTTTCCCATAGTATGATTATCTTCTTTATCAGGAGCAAACTTTTCTCCAAAAGTATCTTTTCCTTCTCTCCCTGTCATGTATTCTGCACCAGATAAATAACCGATAGTACCATCACCTGTAGCGTCTATAAATATTTTCCCATTCAACTTAAGTACCTTTTCTGTAGTTAACTGCTCTCCACTGACCATAGTAATTTTATTTTTATCTTTAATTACTTCTGTAATATGTGTATTTAAATATAGATCAAGATTTTCTTGAAATTTTGTTTTTTCCCATAAGATAGTATCTAATATTGAAAAAGAATTACTTCTATTAACTCTTTTATTGTCCAATAAAATTTCTTCTATTATTCCCGTTTCTCTAGCATTTTTTCTAAATCCATGATAATCTGCACCACATATATGCATTCTTATTTCAGAACTAGCATTTCCTCCAAGTACTGGACGATTACTTACTAATGCAGTCTTTGCTCCATGTCGTGCACTTGCTATTGCTGCACATACCCCAGCCATACCTCCACCAATAACCACTACTTCATAATCTTTAATTATAATTTTTTTATTCATTCTTATACCTCACAAATTTAACCTTTTACTGAACCAGAAGTAATACCTTGAATAAAGTATCTCTGCAAAAATATAAATATTAAAGCAACCGGTATTGATACAAATATAGAAGCTGCCATCATATTAGACCAATTGTTTTGAAATTCTCCCATATATGTTAATGACAATCCTGGAGCTAAAGTCCTTTTTGCAGCTGAGGTAACAAGAGTCAATGAATATAAAAGATCATTCCAACTCCAAACAAACCCATATATTGCGGTAGATATTACTCCAGGTACTACTAAAGGAAATATTATTTTATGCATTATAGTCATTCTTGATGCTCCATCTATACTTCCTGACTCTATTAAAGAATCTGGTATCTCATCAAAATATGATTTCAATGTTAGAGTCCCCATTGGCAAAGTAAATGTAACAAATGACAGAATTAGCGATAGATAATTATCTAATAAATTAAATTTACGCATTACTGTATATATTGTTAAAAGTAGTACTGCAAAAGGAAACATTTGAGCAGTCATTACTAGCATCATAAATGACTTTCTCCCTTTATATCTAAACTTTGAAAAGCTATATCCTGCGTAAGTACATAAAACCGTAGATATAAAGCAGCTTACGAAAGATACAAATAAACTATTTCTAAGATATATAAGTATTCTCTTATCTGTTATTACTTGTATAAAATTATCAAAAGTTATACTCTTGGGGAACAAGCTTGGATTAACATTAAAGGCATCTTTCGCTGGCTTTAATGCTGTTATTATTATCCAATATAATGGTAAAAGTACAAATAATCCTACTATAATTAGTGAAAGTATAAAAAATATTTTAAATCCTTTACTTTTGCTATCAAACAATTTAAATTCTGACATAATAGCTTCCTCCTTTACTTTTCTTTCTGCATTTTTAGATATAAAAACATAAATACAGATAATATAGCAACCCATATTGTCCCCATAGCAGAAGCCCTACCCAGGTTCCAATTTTGAAAAGCAGTTTTGTACACTTCAACTGATAATGTAGTTGTTGATATACCAGGCCCGCCTGTAGTCATAACCCATATAATATCAAAATGCTGTAGCCCTGCTATAATACCTAAAAGTAAAATGAAGAATATAATATTTCTCATAGATGGAAGAACTATTTTTGTAAACACTTTAAAATTATTTGCACCATCAATTCTTGCTGCTTCAACCATATCATTAGATATACCTTTTAATCCCCCTATAAGAAGTGCCATAAACCATGGCATGTACTGCCAAGTTCTTGCAATTACAACTGCCAACATTGAAAATTTAGGATCAGCTAGCCATGTAATATTCTCCTTTATAATCCCTAAGCTTCTTAATATATAGTTCAAAACTCCAAATTGACCATGAAATATCCACATCCACAAAAATCCTATAGCTGTTCCAGGTATTATCCAATTAACAAGAGTAATACCTCGAAGGAATTCTGATCCTTTAAATCCTTGATTTAAGATTATTGCCCATATGAATCCTAATATAAATGATAGAAAAGTTGTTCCAAAAACAAATATAAAAGTATTTATTAGAATTTTAGTAAAATTAGGATCTGAAAGAATGCTTTTGAAATTATTTAATCCTATAAAGCTTTTCTCAGTAGTTAACATTCCTGCCTTAAAAAAGCTATGTGAAACTGATGATAAAAAAGGATATAGTACTATTAGAGAAAAAACTATAAGGGCTGGTAGTACTAACAGAAAGCCAAATTGGCTATCTGTTAGTTTATTCTTTTTTATCATATCATCAGATTTATTATTTAAAAATAAATTTGATTGCATATAGTAACCTCCTTAGTTGATGTTTTGCTCAAGCCTCATTTGTGCATCTTCTAATGCCTTCTTAGGAGTTTTAGCTCCAAGTAGAGTGTTTTGAATTTCTTCAGTAATTATAGTTGCTAATTGGCTGTCATTCTCAAATTTTTGTGTTTCTGCTTTTTTCCCAGTTTCAGTTATCTTAAGCCATTCACTTGACCAATTATCATTTTTAACCTTTTCACTGTTAATAGCTGATTTCATTACAGGAACAGATCCTGAAGCCTCAAAGTATTTAAGGGAAGTTTCTTCACTTATTAAATATTTTATAAAATCTCCAGCCTTCTCTTTATCTTTAGCGCTCTTAAATATAACTAATTGATGCCCCCATAGTGTAGATTGAGGCTTGTCTCCTGCTTTTAAAACAGGTCTTTCCATTGGCTTTATTGTTTCGTTAAGATTATCTTCTAAAACTCCATTGCTCTTAGCAATACCTCTTGCAAGTATAGCGTCATCATAGAAAGCAACTTTATTTTGGGCAAATAATTGTCTTGCATCAAATCTTGTTAAATCCATTGCTATATAACCTTTATCCTTTAAACCTTTATACCAAGTTAATGCTTTTTCATTTGCCTCACTATTTATTACAACCTTTCCATCATCATCTATATATTGACCACCAAAAGTCCAAAACCATGCATTTACATCTTTAGCTATACTTCCTGCTTCTTTAGTTGCTGCTGCATAAGGAATTATATCTTTATCATATTCTTTAATCTTTTTAAGTGCTGCTTCAAACTCCTCTACAGTTTGTGGAACCTTATCAACACCTGCATTTTTTAATATAGTAGGATTATAAACCATTCCTATAGATGCTTGAGTCCAAGGAACTGCAAGTTGCTTTCCATCAATGTTTCCAGAGTTTAAGGATGCATCTGATAAGTTTTGCTTCATCCAATCTTCTCCTAATATCTCATTTAAATCTACTAATACATCCATCTTTGCTAAAGTCGCAAGCCATGCCATATCTACTTGTGCCACATCAAGATCTTGATTACTTTGAGTTCTTATTATTAGCTGCTGCAATGTATTAGCCCAAGGCCAGCCAACCCATGAAACTTCAGACATATCTGTTGAAGTATTATAAGTATCAATAATTTCTTTTATTGTTTCTTTATTGGCTTCTTCTTCTCCACTCCAACCTGCCCATACTAAATTAGTCTTTTCTTTAGGTTCATTACTCACTTTATCTGTCTTACTTGAACAGCTAACTCCAGAAAATATACTAAATATTAAAAGGCTTGAAACTAAAATTTTAATTTTTTTCATTTTACCCCTCCATAAATTTTATATAATTAGGTGTCCTCACTACTAGCTTAATATCATTGTAAATGTTTTCTAAGGGTAATTAAATGGTGCTACTTTTCAAATTTAGTATTGCAATTTTAACATAAAATAAAAAAATAAATTTTATAAAGGAAAAAGTGCACTATTTTATCCATAAAGTATTATTTTCTAATTTTCAAAGTACTACTATTAATCTATAATTAATTTATATTAGTAAGATTATATAATGGTATATATGTATGAGATTGTATATCATTCTGGATAATATAAAAATAAGGCTATATACTGAATAATTTTAAAAAATTCAGATGTAGCCCTATAGTTACTTCTAGTAGTTTAAATATAAATTATTTCTCTGATATATTGAGTTATTTGCTTCAAACCATAATCTAATATTATCTTCCCCCTATTCTAATATTTTTAATAATGGAATCTATTATATTAATAACCCACTCACTTAAATTAGGATATTCTTGCTTTATTAAATTTTTTATATCACTTGCTGAAGTTTGTAGAGAAATCGATTGTGTTCCTTCTGCATTATTTCCTATAGCTATATTAGCTCTTGCATAATCACCTATAGCTATGTCTGATGCTATCGCACTAGCCCCCACAGCATATTTCCCTATTGATATTGCTCCAATAGAAAAGATTCCTACAGATACTGCGCCAATAGAAAAAATCCCCAAAGAAATAACTCCCACTGCTAGCAATAATCCTATTGATAAAAGTGCTAATGTGATTAGACCAATAGATATAAAACCAAAACTTAAAATTCCATATGATATAAACCCTAATGATATTATTCCACATGATATATTTCCTATTGAAATTATACCCCTTGATTTTTTAAACCCTCTACCAATATTAATATGCACTAGCGGTAGTCCAAATAATATTTTATTACTTTTATATTCATATTCTAATGGATAACCCCTATTTATATTAATAACTAACTGTGTTTTTTTATCATCTACTTTTTCAGGTTTTTGCTCTTCACTAATTTTTATTTCATTACTGTCTAAGATATAAATTTCATCAGTATCCTTAACTAAACTATCAATAGTTACATTGTATAATTCAGATATCGATACTAATTTGTTTAAATCTGGTATTGATTTACCAGACTCCCATTTTGAAATTGCTTGTCTTGATATTCCTAATTTCTCTGCTAGCTCTTCTTGAGATAGCCTATTATTGTTTCTTAATAATTGTAATTTTTCCGATAACTTCAATTTCTTCACCTCCATTAAAAATTATACAAAATATACCTGTTTTTATCTACCAACTAATAATTTCTTTTTGTCAACCATCGGTTGCATTACTATATTTTCTATGATTTCTTAGATTGATAAGTCCCTATATGTAAGAAGTAATCAATAATCGGCAATACTTAAACTATCGTACTTATAAGAAAATTTATTAATATTTATTAAGTCCATTATCTTCTAGATATTCTGTAAAATATATGAAATTTCTAAAACTATGATACAATATTTAATATAAAACATATTTAAACTAAAAAAGGAGGGACTATAATTGAATGATATTTTTGAAAAGGACTATACAATAAACTTTTTTGATGTTGACTCTGAACATAAATGTAAATTTTCATCTTTAGGAGATTTCTTATGGGATGTTATTATATCCCAATCTGACTCTTTAGGAGAAACTAAGGAAGGCTTTGCTCAAAATAATTGTATTTGGGTACTTTTAAAATATGATATAACTATATATGAATATCCTAAATTAAGAGATGAAATAAAAGTTCAAACTAAGGTATTAGGTGCAAAAAAATTCTATGGTTATAGACAAAATACTATAAAAAACTCTGAAGGAAAAGTTATGGGAGAAGTTTTTTCAACCGCTATATTGATAGATTTTGAAAAGAGACGTCCTATGAGGATATCCTCTGAACAAAGCGAAATATATGGTCTTAAAAAAGAATTAGATGAAGTACCTGTTTTAGATGATATACCTAAAATTCAAAAAGCAGATTACATGAAAAACTATCCTGTTAGATATAGTGATATTGACTCTAATGGGCATGTGAATAATGTAAAGTATATCGAAATGGCTATGGATACTCTACCAAGATCTATTTTAACCGAATATAATTTATTTAACATTAAAGTATTGTTTAAAAAGGAAACAACTGATGGAGATACACTACATATTTCATCTGAAGTGGTTTATGATGAAAATAACGGTATTAATACAATTCATAATATTACAAGTGATAGTGGAATGCTTCTTACAAAACTGCAAATAATATGGAAGAAAAAATGATATCTTTATATAACAGAGAAAAAATGATCGTGTTATCTATTGAATACACGATCATTTTTAATTTATCTATGGAAAAAAATTTAAATATCCGTGTTACTTACTTATGATAACCTTTTGCATTTCGACAATAAATAAGATGCTATTAGAAGCTATCATAAATATACTATGTTATTTTAATTCAGGTTATTCTATCCCTTTCATAATTTCATATATTTTACGGGTAGTATTAACGTTTCTCACTGTCATTTTTTTATATAAGTCGGTTCCTACAAGTTTATTTAACCCACTTTTCGTAATATTTGCTTTATCTAATGTCCATAGAATTGCTCCTGCTACATAAATAACAGTATCTACTTCTTTATTAATTTTAAATTCATTAATAACTGTTTCTCTATCGAATTCTTCCCATAAAAATAATACGTCACTTCTCATAGTTTTATCATTCTTCCATGATTCTGGTAGAATTTTCATCATATGCTCAAAATCATTTTGGCTACGGATCAATACTTTAATATTTAACTGAAAATCTCTAAATATAGCTTCTTCGAGAAATTCTGCTATTTCTGACTTTGTATGTTTCATATCTGTAAAAATCACATTTCCAGAATTAATATATGTAATAACAGATTCCATTCCTGCTAGTATAAAAGTTTCTTTCAGCAATTTCATATCTATTTTATTTTTTCCACCGACATTTATTCCTCTTAGTAAAGCAACATAAATCATATATTTATCTCCTATTTTTTACAAATATTTTTTAAATCATTGCTCTTTATTATACTTTTTATAATAATAGTTTTTAAGTAGATGTTTTGTTTGCTCTTTCTTTATATAATGTTAATTTCTTTATTAATATGAATTGTTCTTAAAATATGTTTAAAGGACTTCCTTATCATAGTAAGTCCTTTTTTATTTGTATATATTAATAATTACTAATAGGTATATAAAGATCAGCAACAAGTTCATCTTCATTATAATAATAATACTCAATGTCATCCATGTTTCGATGTCTATATTTTGATTCACTAAGCCATACTGAATATATATAATCCCAAGTTTTTTGTACACTTTCTGTTATTGGTCCAATAACTCTAAAAACTGCATAAAGTGAGGGTTCTAATCTATATATCACCATATCCTCTGGAACATATTCCATAGTATTAACTTCATGACCTATCATATAATCAAATGCATCTCCTTGAGAAAATATACAAATTCCCATAATTTCATCAGCACACTTACGATTTATTATCTTTTCGCTTTCTTTCTCATTATTCCACTTTTGCCACAATAATGGTATGTCTTGTAAATTGCTCCCATCTGCCTTCACCTTCCACTTCTTTCCTACTACATATCTTTCAGGAAGATTACGATACAAAGGAGTTAATCCTTCTGTAGTTAGTTTTAATTGAAACATCATATAATCAACATTTATTGGTTCTCTTATAAAATAAAGCAAATTATCTCGTCTTACCTCTGATGGATTTCTTCCATAAACTTTTTCAAAAGCCCTACTAAAGCCCTCTCTTGATTCATAGCCATATTTTACAGCTATTTCTACAATAGACTTATTTGTATATACCAATTCTTTTGCAGCTTCTGTAAATCTTCTCTTCCTAACGTAATCCTTCATTGAATCTCCAACTATACCTTTAAAAATACGATGAAAGTGATAAAGAGAATATCCCGCTTCTTTTGATATTGCGGATAAATCAATATCCTCCTGCAAATTGTTTTCAATATAATTTAATGCTTTCTTTATGGAATTTATATAACACATATCTATCACCTTATTTTAAACTATTAATAACCTTATCCAAATCATCAGGTACTTTTATTTTATCATTCCTTTGAACATAATTATATAAATCCTTAAAGTTATTATCAACATTCATGGCAAGACTAGATAAATGATCCATTACTTCATAGTCTTTCTGTGTCCATTTTTCTATTGGCATACTTTTATATCCTTCCCACATATCCCATGGCTGCATTGTAAGCTTTAGTAGTGAATTAGTATCTAAGATTAAATTGCATCTTAAATAATCATATCCCCACCATTTAAAAATTCCAAACAACTCAGGTTCAATTAAGCCTTCTCGGCACATCATCCAAGCTCTTGGCCCTGTTATGAAATACTCTTTACTTATATCTAGAGGGTCAAAAGTCACTTTTAATTTATCTATCTGGATGTCATCTAGTTGTGCATCCACCATTACCCACCTTTTCTTATCTTCATTCCAGTATTCAATAACCCAATGATCAATATATTTGCCTTTTTCTAAATAACTTGCAAAGCCACACCTTGCCCTAGCGGGAATACCTGCCTCCCTGCAAAGTGCAGCTGCTACTAAAGTAAAATCACGACATATCCCTATCATTTTATTTACATTTTGATTTTTATTAGATATATGATTATATCCAATATTTTTTAAAAAAATCAGTTTATCTTCAAACCTTCGTACAAATGGTTCTTCTTTTCTTTTATCGCTAAGCTTCACTCCATAAGCCTCACTCCAATGTTGATGGAGCAATATATTTTGTACATAAGATACAATAGTTTTTATATCCTTTGGTATATTGGTAACCATATCTTCCATGGTTTTTATTTCTGTCATAATATCATGCTCTTGATAAAATCTAAGATTATTTTCCATTATAATAATCACTCCTATCATTTTAATAGATACAAAGAATAGTTTTAAAACCCTTTGTCTTCTATTTTAATCAATTATACTATCCTCAGAATTATGATGAGTGATATTTTATGCTTTTTTTATTAATAATAAATATTGATATAAAAATTCATATAAATTTATAATCAAATAAATTTAACTATTAACATTTCTCTTAAAAGTATAATATGTTCCTCCAAAGTAACATATATAAATTCCAATCATTAATACAATTCCAGTAATTATACTTAAAACAAATGTAATATCGCCAATATAGGTACTAATTATATCTTTATAAATCAGATAATAATTATAAATAAAAACTATAACTCCAACCATGGCTATAGATATAGGAATTATAAAATATAATGAAATTTGCTTTAATATAATCTTATTAATTTCTTTATCCTCAACCCCTAATCTTTTTAGCACACTAAATCTATCTTTATGCTCAATGGAATCTGCAAGCTGACTAAGTGATAAAATTGTTAAGCTTATCATAAGTAATACTACACCTAAATATATTCCAAGAATTCTCATAGCTAAAGTCATATTTAAGATATTATTAGTTTCCGATGATTTTATTCTGACTCTAACTACACTAGATGATATATCATATTTTTTTATAAATTCATCATTACTTTTTCTAAACCACTCATTAACATACTTGTATTGAAAATCATCAGCTTCTTCATAACTCATTTTATTATTAATATTAGCTACAAAGTTTTTCTCTGCAAAAGTAAGATTATCGCATACCTTATCTGGTAAAATTATAATATTATTTACGTAAGATCCATAAAGCCCTTCTCCAATAGATTCTTTATAATTTGAATTTTCACTTAGTTTTAGTTCTTCTCCATTTACATTCAAATTAGCATAATCTTTAATATAATTACTTATTTCTTCATCATTGACTGCACTATGCCATTGAGTTGTAAACTCATTATCCTTAAGCTCTATTTCATCATACCCTAGCATACTTCTTAGTTTATTAAAATCACTTAAACTTATAGCTATAGTTGAAACATTATTTTTATCTTTGTTATAAAAATCATCTTTATTTATAAAATATTTTTCTACCTCGCAATAACTATTTACATCATGATCCTTGTCATTTAAGTAATCTATAATCTCACTATAATCTAATTGAGGTATATCTTTAATATCAGTTATATTGTTTTCTGTTAAAAATCCATTACTATAATTATTTCTTATTTCTACATCATAAGGAACTCTCATATCTAAATATCCTATAGCCCACTGAGCCATTACAAGTGTAATTATAAAACTTATCATCGCTCCTAAAAAGGTCATTGCTATAGTAGCCATTAGTATTGGAGCTGACTTTATTTTAGATACCAGTGTTCCTATTAAAAATAAATTTGTACCTTCGTACTTAAAATTAATATACTTATTTTTTATGTGTATAAGTATATAAGAAATAGAATAAAATAGTGCATAAGTTCCTATTATAAAAGCCAAAAGTGATATAGCTATAAACATTAAAGATTTTATACTATAATCAATTTTTGTATTTATTAATTTAAAAGTACAATAGCCACATATTATATATAAAATTATTGATAATGCAAATATTGCACTATAAACTTTCCCACTTCTTTTAAATTGAAACTCAACTTGCTTATGTGCATTTAACATATCTATAAGTTTTATTTTTCTTAAAACTATAATATTATACAATCCTATTATACAAAACATAGATATAAAGAATATAAATGTAATTCCTACCGTATCCATATATAACTTAAAGCTAAATGCTACTTCTTGCTTTGCACTTATTAAAACTATAGCTGTAATTACTTGAGAAAATAAAGTCCCCACAAATATTCCCGATATTATAGCTAAAATTCCAATTACGAGTGTTTCAATGAAAAACATCAATGCCACATTTTTTTGTTCCATTCCATGTAGTATATATATTGAAAACTCTCTTTGACGTCTTCTTATTATGTATTTATTTACATAAGCTACAAGTAAAATAAGCATTGCTGTAATTATATAAGTTGAATACTTTAATATTAATTTTAAATTTCTAAAGTTATAAGATTCCTCAGTAATTAGTTCATAACTTGAACTTGAAAGTGATGTAATAGCATAAAATAAGCTTACGCATATTGTTATTGTAATAAAATAAATTAAATAATCCTTAATAGATTTTTTTGCATTACTTTTGGCTAATTTAACGTACATCTCTTACATCACCACCTAATAATGCCACTACATCTAATATTTTATTAAAAAACTGTCTACGTGTATCTTCACCTTTCACTAGTTCTGTAAATATTTTACCATCCTTAATAAATAATATCCTATTACAATAACTAGCTGTAAATGAATCATGAGTTACCATTAATATAGTTGCACCTAAATCTTTATTTAAATTTGACATCATTTCTATTAACATTTGAGCAGATTTAGAATCAAGTGCTCCTGTTGGCTCATCAGCTAATATAAGTTTAGGATTAGTCACTAATGCCCTTGCACAAGCAGTTCTTTGTTTTTGTCCTCCAGATACTTCATAAGGGTATTTTTCTAGTAAATCTTCTATTCCAATTTTTCTTGCTATATTTAACACTTTATTATCTATTTCACTTTTTTTAGTTTTATTTATAGTAAGTGCTAAAGCTATATTTTCATGAATAGTTAGTGTATCTAATAAATTAAAGTCTTGAAATATAAATCCTAAGTTTTCCTTTCTAAACTTTGCTATGTTCTTTTGATTTATTTCAGTTAAATCTTCTTCATCCAAATAAATATTGCCAGAACTAACATCATCAATTGTTGCTATCATATTTAATAACGTCGTCTTTCCTGATCCAGATGGTCCCATAACACCTACAAATTCACTTTTATATACGTCAAAAGTTATATCATCAACAGCTTTAACTACATTCACTTTGTTTCCATAATATTTTTCAACGTTTTTTATACTTAATATCTTTTCCATTTATCTCACCTCAATAGGATTGTACAACATTTAAACCCCATCTAATTAGATTTAATATTACTTTAATGTTACAATGTTGTCACTTTATACAAATCTATTTCATAACAAAGCTTCCTTTTGGAAATATTATTAGAACCTTTGTATATAAGTTTTCTTTTGATTCTATATATATTGTTAAGCCTAATTTTTCGCACAACTTTTTACATAAATATAATCCTATTCCTGTAGATTTGTTATTTAATCTTCCCCTGCTGCCTGTAAAACCTTTTTCAAAAACTCTATTTATTTCAGCTTTGGGTATCCCAAGACCATTATCTTCTATTATAAGTTGAATTCCATTTTTAACATCCTCAGTATATATTTTCACCTTCGGATTTTCTAAATTTCTATACTTGCTAGCATTAACTACAATTTGATTTAAAATAAACTCAAGCCATTTGCTATCACAATATACATTTTTATCTACATTTTCTATTTCAACATCTATGTTATTCAAAATAAATATTTGTTTATTTTTTATTATTACTTTATTTATACAATTTTCTAATGACATTTCTTTTATTAAGTAATCTTTTTCTACTTCTTCACTTCTTGCATAAAATAAAGCTTGCTCCACATATCTATCTAAAGTCTCAAGTTCCTGTAGCACAAGCCT
Organism: Clostridium sp. C8; assembly: GCF_001010885.1. Classification (NCBI taxonomy): domain Bacteria; kingdom Bacillati; phylum Bacillota; class Clostridia; order Eubacteriales; family Clostridiaceae; genus Clostridium; species Clostridium sp. C8. The sequence continues at coordinate 199,346 of NZ_LBMX01000082.1, forward strand.
TGATATCTTTGTCTTATTATTTTCTTCAATAAGTTTAATAGATGCTATTGGAGTTTTAACTTCATGTATCCACTGTTCAATATATTCTTTGTATTCCTTTCTTTCATTTTTAATAGAATTTATTTCTTCTCTCATTGACTTCCCAGCCCTTTTTAGTAAGTAATAATAAGGTTCTGCTTCTAAATAAACTGGCTTATCAATAACCTCACTAATTAAATACTTTTTATCTAAATTGTCTATACTCTGTGAAAGCTCACTAAAAAATGATTTTCTATTTTTATATTGAAAGAATAAATAAGTTCCAAGCACTATGATCCATGTAACTGATATTATCTTTAAAGTATCTACAGTATTTCCTACACTAAAAAGAAAAACTAATAAAGTTACTAAGCTAATTAAGTTTAAAAATATCACCGAAAATCTACTTTTTAAGAAATCACCTAAACTCATACTAAATAACCTTGCCCTCTTTTAGTTTTTATATAATCTTTTAATCCAATATCCTCAAATTTACTTCTTATCCTACCAATATTGACTGTAAGAGTATTATCATTTACAAACATAGAGCTATCCCAAAGATATTCCATAATATCTACTCTAGATACTATCTTACCCCTATTATTTAATAAGTAATGTAATATTTTAAGTTCATTTTTAGTAAGCTCAATAACTTTACCATTATACTCAACAGTGCTTGATAAAATATTTATCTTAGCTCCATTATGTTCAATAACATCTGCAGTTCCATCACTAGGATAAGCTCTTTTAAGAAGAGAATTTATCCTTGCTAAAAGAATTTGAGTATTATAAGGCTTAGTTATAAAATCATCTCCTCCTAATGTTATACCCATTAATTCATCTATATTAGTATCTCTACTTGTTATAAATATAATTGGAACTCTTGAAAAACTTCTTATTTCAGTACAAATTTTAAACCCATCACTTTCAGGCAAATTTATATCTAATAATATAAGACTTGGATTATTTTCTTTTACTAAATAAGGAATATTACAAAACTCCCTTGGTTTAATAACGGAATATCCATTACTAGCTAATACATTTCCTATTCCATTTTGCAGTTGCTCATTATCATCAATTATCATTATAGTGTACATATTTAACAAATCCTTAATCTAAATTATTCTTAATATTTATTATACTAGCATTATGGAGTTACAAATAATAAAATTTTCCTTAAAAGTTATATTTAAGTTTGATTTACTATATGGTATTTTAGGTTGTAAAAAAATGGGAATATGTAAATTTACTTATTTTGTCGCCTCGCTCCAAGTCAATGCAAACTTACATATTTCCACTTGAAAACTAAAGGATTGAAATTATAAAATATTATTAATAATGGTAACATTTTTATAATTTCCTATACACTAAAAATAGCTTTAGGCTTGATATTTGAATGCCTAAAGCTATAAATTTATTTTATTTGTGATATAGTTTCCATATCAGTAGAAAGTCATTTATTATTCCAAACTAAACTCTCTATATCTTAATTACATTCATACATGTTGATAAATCAGCTTATATTATAACTTGTAAAACTTCTATATTCTCTACTTCCTTCAAAACATGTATCTCCATCCCATCTCTTACAAATTAAAGGCATATTCTCTAGCTAATTCCTTGTCATTAGAAAGAATTTTTTCATATTTATATTTATTAATATCACTAGGATTTATTCTTTCATATATTGTCATATTCCAAGTAGATTTACATTTTTCACACTGATAAATTAACCAAATATCAATGCTATTTTTATTTGCATTTACTCTAAATTTCTCACTATTTATATAATGTGATTTTTGATTACATTTAGGGCAATTTCTTTTTACCACCGGCAAATTCTCAGGAACTAGTTCCCATTGATATTTTTTTAAATAGCTCATTTTGCTCCTCCTAGTCATTCAATTTTTAGGATTTGCAAAGGCTATTTCATTACATTTTTATAATAATGCGATAGCCTCTGCTATGCATTAAAAATATCTCTTGTCATAAACAATTCCTCCAGTCTTTTGTAATGTATATTTATATTTTATCAGCACTACATAGTGCATAGAACCTCATTCTCATTTAGTAAATAAAAATGAGCCAATATGATAAAGATCATAGTTACCCATTATTTTGTAGTACAATCCTATTTATTCATGTTACTATCATATAGATTTTTTAGAGAACATAAATAAGCCTACCTCATTGAGATAAGCTATATAACATCTATGGAATTAACTGAAAACTTTAAAGATTATTAAAATTTCATTGAAAACACTTAAAATAATTTAACTCTTTTCTTATCTAGTTTTTCTAATTCACTATCTATTTTTAATAAATCATTCTTTACTGGATTTACCTCTCTAAATTGCTCTTAAATGAATCTTTTTCATTATATATTTCTCCCTTCTAAAAATAAAAACTTTTACATGTATCCCTAAACACAAGTAAAAGTTTTTTTGTTTCTAAATTTATAATATATATTTGTTTTGATTTATATATCAATTGATATCTCCGTAAAACAGGAATTTATAATTATAATTTTTCAAACACTAATGTCGCTTGAATTCTATCTCCACCAAGCATCCCTTTACTTCCTGATGCCGCTGTAGTAATTGTATGTAATCGATATCCCTTTGCCGCTTGAGCATTTATGACTTCTTCTAATTCCGTCAGATTTCCAGACCCTGTTCCAAGAAATTTTTCTTTTAAAACTACTTGCATCACTACATAATTCATAAAAGTTCCCCCTTTTAAATTTAAATTTATCTCTATATTAATGTACATTTTTATTATACATTATTGCATATAATTAATCTATAATTGCTTGAAAACTCATTATAACTTAATTTAAACACACTCTATCCAATTTTAGTAAAGACCCATTTACTTATGGTAAGGTTCAGCGTGACTACGTTGAACCAAAAGTGGTGATAATTTAAAGACTACATCTACGTAGTCCTCAAACACCATAACTTTCTCTACATATAACGCAATAAACTTCTTTATAAGTTGCTTATCTCTTTGTTCTAATATATCTTTATGTTCCTTAAATATCTTCTTTAAATAAGAAGCTGTAATTGGTTCTGTTTCTGGATAACTTAATTTAGTCTCTTCCAATTGTATAACTAAACTTTCTTTCTCTTCTTCTAATTTAGATAGCCTGTCCATTAAGCTAGCATGTCTATTGCCTTCTGCAACTACTAACAAAATGTTTTCTATATCCTTTTCTATTTTAGATAATTTATTTTTAGTAAATCTCAATTCATCCTGCATTTGCTTTCCTTTAGAATTTGAAAACTTACTTAACTCTTTCACTAAATAATTTATGGCTTGATCTGAAAAAATAACTTTCTCCATCTCTGTAATAATATATTCTTCTAAGATATCTCTTCTTATGCTTTTAGTATGCTCTTTGCTTTCTCCAGACTTTGAGGTACAACGATACATTATATATCTTAATTTTTCTCCATTACTTTTATAATAAGATATATTTCCATTCATTTTAGCACCACATTCTCCACATTCTATTAGTCCTGAAAGTAGATAAACTTCTTTTGCATTGTAGGTGTTATGAATTTTTTTATTTCTTTCCATAATTCTTTTAACTTCTTCAAAATCTTTTTTATCAATAATAGCTGGCATTCCACCCTCTATTTTAATTATTTGATCTTCAATTTTTGATTTATGTGAATTTCTTTTCCCATCAACATTTTTTGCTTCAGCTTTATTGTAAGTATAAGTTCCAATGTATTTTTCATTTTTTAATATATCTTTGACTGTAGATACAGTTAACTTGTTTCCCTTTGCTGTCTTTAATCCTTTTTTATTTAATTCATTAGCAATATAATTATATCCTTTACCATTGATATAAGAATCATATATAAGTCTTATAATTGGTGAAGTTTCTTCATTTATTATATATAGCTGTGTTCTTGAATCAACTCTATATCCAAGGGGAGGTAATCCACCATTATGTCTACATGTTCTTGCATTTTCTAAAGAACCTTTCATGACTTCTCTAGCCAGTTTTTTTGATTCATACTCGGCCATACCAACTAATAGAGATTCCATTATCCCACTTTCTGGGCTATCATCTAACTTTTCTAATACACTTAATAGTTTAACATTATTCCTTTGCAATTTATGTTTATATTTTGCAGCATCATACTTATTACGAGAAAATCTATTCAATTTATGAACAATGACTGCATCAAATATCCCTTTTCTACTATCCATTATCATCTGCATAAAATCTGGTCTATTATCCTTCGTTCCACTCATAGCCCTATCTGCATAGGTCTTTACAATTATCATATTATTTTGTTTGGCATAATCCTTTATTGCTCTTAACTGTGCATATATACTCTCCTCCCTTTGGTTATCTGAACTATATCTTGCATATGCTACAACTCTCATTTTCATAATATCTACTTCCTTTCTTCTATTGTAATTTTCCTTCCTTTTGTAAAATGTTATAAAACACTTCTAATATTGGATCAAATAATTGTTCCATGTTATCTTCATCTATATCAATGCTACCTAATACTTGACTGCTATTAGATATATAACATCCATTTTCTAAATTATCTCTTGTCACCCTTGTCTTTATTTTATTAAAAGTAAATGTGTCATACATATACTACATCACCTCCAAAACTTAATTTTTAGACAATATACGGATATAAAATCTAAAATCAAATTTTGAGCTGATATTTTTTTATATTTTTTTAGCCACTAGCTTTAAATGCTAATGGCTATGCTTTTACTTATATCTTTTACAGGCAATAATATGCTTGCAAGTTTTCCTATTATAATAAAAATACTTGCATGTACATATATCATTTTCTATGTTTACTCTAAATTTATTTCCCTTTGCCGTTGTTACAAGAAATTCTTCTTCCTTAATATTTTCAATGCTTAACTCTTTAATATCTTCTTCCCATTTTCTTATTAGCATAAATTTCGTATATACTTTACATGCTTTTCTATAATTTCTAGGGTATTATGAGCCTTGTTATCTTTGCTACTAATATACTTAAATTTTACGGTTCCAATCCTACTTATCATATTTTTCGCATTTTCTAATTCTACTTTTAAAATTTCTTCTATTTTAGTTGTTTTTCTTTTATGTCTAAAGAGCCTGTTTAGTATATAAATTACACTAGTATTATTATTATAAATATTAATTTCAGCTTCATCATAAATCTGATTGTTTAGTAATTCCTCTAAAACAAAATTCACTGAAAGTAATTCTATATATATAGTTTCATTAATTTTTTTAGCCTCTATTTCTTTTGTTATATCAATTTCTCGAACATCTTTACTCATAACTACATCATCTTTATAAATAACATATCCTATTAAAATATTAGGCTTTTCCTTTTTACTACTTGCATCTGTATTAACTATCAGCATAAAATTCCCCTGTATCATCACTAATTTTCTTCTCTATAATGAAAATTTCATCATGAGTATCTTTAGCTGCTATTTTTATATTTACTTCTATTTTTGCTCTTTCAAATTCTACGTTACTTTCTTTATTAAATAAATCATATATGACTTGTACTCTATTTAAGATAAGAGCATTATCCTTATTAAACTCTGTTATAGGTTTACCGTCTTTTCTTAAAATTCGATAAAGTAGTTGTATATAATAATTGTTTTCTTTTGTAAAATTACTACTATCAAAACATTTTATTTCAGTATCTCCCATAAATCTTCACCTCCTTCTTACTGGATAATACCGCAAAAAAGCATCCTTTACAGGATGCTTTTAGCGTTGTTAGCGCAATGTTTACAATTTAAATTTTCTATCTACTCTTTTAGCAAATTCATCTTTTAACTTTTGTATGTTATCTACTGTTTTATCTTTTTCTATAATTCTATTTAATGTTTCTGCAATATCTATGCCTAAAGCTGCTGCTTTAAATTCTAAATACTCTTTATTTGAAGGTTTCAAATAGAGACTATATTTATTATTTTTTTCAATTTGATTAATAATATTACTTTCTTTTTTTACTGTTAATTTCTCCTTACAGTTTAAGCATCTATTACTAAAATAGAATTCTTGTCTATCTCTTATAAATATCTTATCTATCATAGATTTATCATGTATATCTACAAATTTACCGTCAATAATTTTCATAATTGCAATCCAAATTTTACACTGGACACACTGTACTTGTAACTCCTTAGTTTCTTTAACATATCTATGCCTATTAAATGCTTTAGCAACTAATTGGGGTACATCTACTCTATCGCCATTGTCTCCTATAACATACATAAAATCCTTGCTAAATTTTATAAATTCTTTCTCCATAATACATCTCTCCTTTAATCTAAAAGTTTAATGTATTATATAGAGTACATATCCTACTTTCAACTTTTAAACCAAGATTTTTTAATAATTCACTAATTTAAATATATTTCTGTAATACTTATTCTATAGTGACCTAACTCTCTACTTACAATTTTTCTAGCTTGCAAGTCAGTTAATCCACTTTTAATTAGTTCCTTGTATCTATTCTGACAATAAAAATGCCTTAATCCATGAAATGTTAGTTGTTTATCTTTATCTAACACAAATTTATCCTGGTTATTATAGATGAACATTTGTATATTCTTTATAACCTTATGTGTTTGCACCCCATCCATTATGAATACTTTGTGACCTCTTTTGGTACTCTCATATAGCCTTTCTATTAAAGTCTTATCTATTACCTGCACATCTCTAACAATCCCTCCTTTTCCCTTAATAGATATCTTCCCCTCATCTAATGCTTGTCCCAAATGTCCTTTATCTAATCTACATACCTCATGTAACCTAAGTCCCAATTGACTACTTAGTCTTACCATATCCCCATATCTCTCTTGTCCTACATCTCTTGCATATCTAACAAATGTTTCTATCTCCATTGGTGACCAAGCCTTATTATCTCCTATTCTTTCTTCTTTACTTCTGCTAATTACACCTAATTTATTATTGTTAGGTAACTTACTGCTATCATTTCCTACTTGATCATAGAAAAACCTAAAAGCCGACAAGTTAGTAGTAATATAACTTGTTGAGTATCCAACATCTTGCATAAACTCTGTATAAGCATACAAATGTTTAGGCTTTATATTATTTAGATTCTGCTTTTTAAATACATCAGCCATAAATTTTGCAAAGTTTTTAACTCCATCCTCATACCTTTCACGTGTTTTGTACGATCCTTGATTACAATGTCTAAATATCTTTTCTATTTGAACACATAAGTTATCATAAATATTTTGTGTTTTTTCATCTAACTCCCAATTGTATTTATCTATTTCTTTCTTCATATATACCATCTCCTTTAATAATTTAAAGACAGTATACATACTTCTTATCCATTATCAATTTATTAGATAAGATTTTTATAATAATTTTTCTAAAATTTCCACTTATTTTTTTCATCAAATTTTCAAGTTAATCGTTTCGCTTATCCCTTACGTGATAAGGATTTACAGCCCTGCTGCAAATCGTCTCAGTAAAACTGAGACGATTTGCTATGCACATAAAATTTCTGGTTAGTAATAATCCCGTATACTTACCTTTGCAAGCGTAACTATATTTATAAATATAGCTACAACGGATTGCAGTATTAAACACCATAGATGCTGCTTTTAAAGCTAACACTGCTAAATAATTGTTAATTCCTATTTATAATCTATATAATCCCTTTTTATAAAAGAGTTGTTCAATTTAATTTTCAAAACAAGTTCCACTAAATATATAAATTTAAATACCTTTGTAAAATAAAAAATACCTTTAAATATAGCTAAACTATAATGAAAGATATCTCACACTTTCAAGTTAAAAAGAATTAACAACTAACATTTCCTCTATATATTCACAAAATTTAAATATTTCTTCACATTCCAAGGATGAAATGCTATATATCTTCTTATCAATGTTTTTATCCTCGGCAATTATTTTAAAAATCTTTTTTGCAAACTTAGCATCCCTAAAAGAATTCCTTATACATGGACTAAAACTTTCATCATCTTTTAGTTCGAAAGATAATATTGAAATTCTTTTTCTGTCCTTGTTTGTGAATCCTATTTTATATTCATTCATCGCAATACCCTTATTACAAAATACAATTATCTCAATCTTTTTCCCTATATAGTTGAAAGAATCTTATAAAATTGGTCTATTTTATTTCCAGTAATCTTATATCACTCATTTTCCTTTTAAATTTTATTCAATTTAACAAATTGTTCTAATATTTTGTAAAACTTTTGTTAATCTTTTATAAAAGTATATCACTATAAAAATAAAAGCCATTATCATATAAGTACTTTTTACTTATCTTTTTTAGATCTAATATATAATTGTATTTCTCATCATAAAAAATTTTAAATCTATCTATCGTATTCCCTTTAGCATATAAGAACAAGAGTCTTCCATCTACTTAAAATACTACGTGAAAATAAAATTCATAATTTATATCTTTTACAAGCTTCCTATATTTATCTTCATACTCTCTTAATATTATCTCACCAGGACCACAAAAGTATTCATTATATACATTGCCACTTCTATAATCCAAAACCTGTCCTAAATCCCCCCGCAACTCTTTTTCCAATATCCTGCTAAACTTAACTGATATTTCATAACAATAACTCCTAAAACAACTCTATTTGTTCAATTCTTTCAAAACTATGCTCTGCCCTTTCTAAACTTTTTTATTTTTTAATTAAATTTACAAAAATTACAATTTTACATTGTTTTATATCTTAATAATTTTTATCATAATTACGTTTTGTTTTAAAACTAAAATCGCAGGATACATTCATGTTATCTATATCAACTTTCAAAAGGTTATTCACTGTACCATATAACCTAAACATATTAAATAAATTTATCTGACTATATCATTTGAGAATTTATTGTTGAAACAACTTTATTTATTCTGTTATTTATAGCTAAAGTTATTCCTTTATAAAGAGAATCTATATTATTCTTAGTTAAATCACTCATTTTACAAACATCATTTACATAATAATTAATAACATAAGCCAATGACAGTACCCTTAATATCATTGGCTTATTTATTAACATTTACTTATTTGGTTCTTTTCATAATAAATATATATTATACTTATTAATTAAATTTTTATTCTGCTGTAAAATTGCTCTTTATCTTTGATTTTTAAATATTATATCATCAAATCTATCTTCTCTTTTAATTTTTTCTTTATATAGGTATTCATATTTATGGTACTTAAATCTAAATGTTTTAACTCATCAATTATTAATTTAGAATCTTCTCCATAAATATATTTAGCTACCTCTATAGCGCCCTCTCTAAATATTCCCAGCGTCATTAACTCTAAAGTCACTTTATTTGATGCTCCAAATTCCAAAAACAGAGGGTAATTTGGTATTTTCTCAATATACATATGTCTATCTGTATTTTCTAAGAATGTTTTTAAAGTTTCTTGATATGCATATATATACTTGCTAAATGTAAATCTTATATCGTCATTTAAAAAACTAATTGATTCTTCTATTCTATTATTAATTTCTTTAGATGTATATTGCTTAGGATCAAAATTATGGAATAATATACTCTTTAAACTTTTCTCCTGCATCCAATTTAAAGCGACTACTCTAATTGCTGCTAAACGCTTTTCGCTATTTGTATTATTGAAAAAAACATCATTAATTATATCTAAAATATCCTTGAATCTTTTATTTACGCCTTCTCCAAATGGATTTATTGGTATATATGCTTGTATACTTTTTGTGTTTCTTTCAAATAAATTCCACAGGTTATTAAGAGATTTAATATCTATTCCAACTAATTTTTTTAATAATTCTTCCGGAACAACGTTTTTTTGAACTATATCCGTTATTATACACTCTACCTCTTTAATTTCTTCTAAATTGCCTTGATCTGAATATGTCTCAATAATATTCACACCTTCAATTTTCTCAAGAATAAGTACTCCCTCTACTTGCTGAAATGTTTCTATTTCTTTTTTATTTGCTCTCGTTATAACTATTTCTTCTTTATTTCTTGTAAACTCAGAAAACTTTTTAATGTCATTTCTTATAACTAAATTTTTCTTAAATTCAACATCTTCTATTTCTCTTTTTGCGTAACTTTTCTCAAACCACTTACCAAAATCTATACATATAATATTCCCACAAATATCTTTACTCATCCTTCCTGCTCTCCCTGAAAGATTCCAAAAATCTAAGTTGGTTAAAGGCTGTGCATTTTTACTAGGATTAAAAATGTATATGTTATTAGCTTGTACATTTATTCCCTCTAATAATGTAGATGTACAAGCAACTATTTTAAGATATCCTTTTGATGCCAAATCTTCTATGCCCAATTTTATAATGCTTGGTAATTTGCTATAATGATATGCAAGACCCCTTTTTATTAGATTTACTAAATCATATTGATCACATATATAATTTTTTAAGAAGTTTGAAAATTCATCCAACTCGGGATTCTCATCTATTGGATACTCATAAGTATTGATTAATGTATTACATACTTTCCTCGTAAGGCTCTGAATATTGCAATAAATGATTGAATTTTCACCATTATTAAATGAATTTATAATATATGCAATCCTATCTTCTTGCTTTTTTAGTTTAGCTTTCTTAAATTCAAAGTCACCCACTAATATTCCATTGTATTTTATATCAATGCGAGACCTCTTGCTGCTTTTCTCCAATTTAATTATATTCTGATTCACTGATGGGCGTTTCTCATTCAGATGATACTCATTATCCAGTTTAAACCTATCAATAAATATTTGAGGATTTTGTATAAGAGGGCTAATAAAGAAAAGCTTAGCATACTTCCAAATATCTTTTGCTCTTTTGATAGTATACTCTAAAAGCACCCCCCGTGCACCATGCATTATCTGCTGTGCTTCATCAATTATAATTAGGTCTACTTTTAAAAAACTCCCTTCAATATTACTGCATAATTGATTTAACCTCTCCTGAGTTAAGACAAATACACCTCTCTTGGTGAGTTTATCTATGCTGATTTCCGAAGAACAACTAACAAAGAATCTGCCTGATATCCCTTGATAGTTAATCTCCTTCTGTATATCATTCATAACCTCATTGATAAGAGCTCTCGTAGGAACCAAGTAAATTATATTCCCCCCATCTTTTTCTAATAAGAAATCTATAAGTATCTTCTTCATTAAGAATGACTTTCCAATAGATGTTGGAGCTGATACACTAATGTTTTGTGAATACTCTATTGCGTTGCTTACTTCTAACTGAAACTTATTAATTCGTTCTTCTATATTTCCAAATCTCTTAGTGAAGAACTCTTCCATATACAAACTTTCAAATAAGGCAACTCCCCTTGTTTGGATTAAAGTATCCTTATATCCTTTTTTCCTAGCTAATACATCTTCAAATGTGAAAATAGTAAGATTTTTCAAGATATTCACACATCGTTTTAATAAAATAGGACTATCAATAATATTCGATATGACTGTTGCAAATTTTAAAGCTCTCATTTGATATGAGTACTTCTTTGATGTTGACATCAGATTAGATATTCCTAATCCAATTTTAACTTCGCGCAAATCTACATCACCACTAATTTCTGCGTTAATGAAATCATTCTTTATATATAAAATAGTATACTTATTAATTAATTTATCAATAAATTCAACATCAGTCTTATTTAATAAAACCATCTTAATTACCTACTCTCTTCATAAATTGTATCTAGATCACTGATAGTTGAAATTGGCACTATAAATAAGTTTAATTTAATTCTATCTATAAATTCATACTTTGGAATCATTTTCAAGTATCCTCCTATATCCTTCCTAAAATCTCCAAAGAACTTTTGTTCAAAAAATTTTATAGCCCTTGAATCATTATCAATTACCTCTGGTATATTACCATACATATCTGTACTATATATTATTAAACTTGTTATCTCTACATTAACCTTTTGCTCTTTATTTCCACTCAATACTTTATTTATCATCACCTGTGATCTATAATCAAGACAACTTACTGCATTTCCATCCCATTCTATTGAATCATAATCAACTAAGTCTGTTTCGCTACTAATACTTTTATTTATGCTTTTAAGTATATTTTCTATTGACTCAAATAAGTCTTCATAAATAGATACAAAAGGAATAACTAAAGTTACCCTTTCCTCACTTCTCTTAAAATATAGATCTTCTTCAAATAAAGTACCTTCTCTCTCAACCAAAAATCTACCAATTCTAGGTATTAACAATATTCCTTCTGAAAGAATCCATAACATAATTAGGCCTATATTTTCTTTAATATTCATTCTTGCTTTTACTTTTGCTATTCTTTCACTAGTATATATAAACCTTTTTATTTTTTCATCATATTTATCAACCTGTTTATTGCTATATAAATCATCAAGCATTAAAGAGTATGAACCTATTGCATCTTGTATATATGAATTAAATCCATACATATCAACTCTTTTTCTCTCATTAATTCTCAAAAAATGCAAATTCATATCAAGATTAGTTTCATCTGACTTATACTTTGTGCTATAATACAACTTATCACACAGCTCTTTGTTATTTATCATTCGTTGATATAATTGTGATGTAGTAAATTTTTGTGGTATATTCTCTAAAGCCTCTTTTAAATCGTTATCTACTAAATAATTTATTATCTTATTAAAGCTGACAATTTTGAGTCTAGTTTTTAGACCATCTCCACCATTATTTTTTATAACTATACCATTTATATATCCATCACAAATTAAAGGTGCTCCTGAAATGCCATTCCATCTTGCCCCTTCCTCTTCGTAATTTACCATTAAACTATGGTCAGCTGCCTCTCCTGTTAACTCGGTATAATAATCTAGCTTAATAAATGACTGATGATCATTTGGATAACCGAATGTTGTTAATGCATCTGCCGCATCAATATCTTCTACTGAAATTTCTGGAAATTCATCATAACTAACGTTTCTCTTTAATATAAGTTGTACAAAATCTAAATCACTTACATTGATAACGCTTTCAACCTCTAATTCTTGAATATTTGGTGATTCAAATTTAATACATAGTGCTGCCGTTGATAAATCTATATCTTTAAAGTTGTGTGCTGCTGTAATCACTATGTTTTTTCTTATAAAAAAAGCTGTACCTTTAAACTTACCATTACATATTAATCTACAAACAAAACTATAGTTCATTACTCTTCACCATCCATTAGCTTTATTATTAGTGTTTTATCTATGTCTAAACTATCTGGCATGTCCATTTCATAATTATATTGTGATTTCAAGTTTTTATCTTCTAGCTTATTGTAGACTCTTGAATGATAATAATTAAAATATAGTTTTTTAAATTCTTTTTGTTTAACTATTATTTTACTTAAGCATTCTAAGTCAGGATGTTTAAACCTTTTTCCATTAGTCGCTATTAAGTATTTTTTAGAACTTGCTATATTAAAAAAGTTTGTATCTGTATTATTTTTACTCCCATGATGACTTACTTTTACTAGTTCAAAATCTATTTTGTTAATTTTTTTATCGGAAATATACTTCTTTAAACTTATTTCAACATCTTCCGCTTTAGAATCCCCTAAAAATAATATTTTCCTATCTAACGTTTCTATAAAAAAGGCAATAGACGCATTATTAGCAGTAGTATTTTCATTAAAATCTTTCTCTGCTAATTCTGATATATCAAATTCATCATTTGAACATTGTTCATCAAATCTCTCTCTCTTTATTTGCTTATCAATACTAGAAAAATAATTATTACAATTCTCTACCATTTTTTCATCTACTGATATTTTATCAATATCTATTTTTAAATAATTGCACCACTCTAAGAATAACTCATCTAACCTTTCCTTACTTGGAGATAATACAACTATTTTTATATCCTTATTTAAATAAAGCTCTTTATATGAGTTTATTTCAGTTTCTACAAGCCCATCAAATAAAGTGTTCCATTTATTCATGAATTTATCATTAATCAAGTAACTAGATAAAGTTTTAGCTTTTTCATAACTTACCTCATCATCAAATAATGATTCCCTATTATTGTTATGCATAAAATCCAGCGATTTATCTTTACTTTCTATTGAATTAGTGTACTGTAACTTTTTATGAATAGCAAATTTAAATAAATCATTAAACCATATTTCTCCTATAGTAACTTTATTTAAAATTTCTTCATCTGAAAAAAGTTCTAAAGCACCAGAAATATGATCATCATCTATATGTGTAAAAATTGCTAAATCTATTCTTTTACATTCTAGCACTTCAGGCTTTATGTATTTTCTATATGTATCTTTAAATCCACAATCAATTAAAATATTATAATACTTTTTTTCTTGTTGAATCTTTACTAAAAAACTTTCACCATAACTTGCAGGGAAACTCATTATTTCAATATTATTCATCATAATCTCAATCCTTTAACCAATTTATATATAAATAATAACACAATTTTTCTTTTTTACATATCTTTCCCTTGAGTCTTATAAAAACTTGTTAAAATAAATATAAATTATTAATAGTTAATACGCTTAAGAAATTACCACAAACTACCTATCCTAATCCTATAATTTTGGAAGTTACAAATAGAGGTATGAGATTAATTAAAATTCAAGAAAATTATAAACATACATTATTCCAAATTATTTATCAAACTTATTTCTATAGTATCCATTAAATATATTTATAATAAAAATAGATTAGGTTTATCTTTTATATAAAATTGCTATTTTAGATATTATTTTAAATATTTCTAAAATATAATAAAAAAACCACTTCTAAATTACCAACATAAAAAAAACAACTGATACAAGTTCAGCTGTTTTTTTAGTTAAATATTATATTACTCTGGTTAATTCATTAAATTATTTTTCTAATAATTTTGGTTCTCCACAGATACGCTTCACCACTCCGTAACAAAAAAATAAGATAGTCTTTTAAATCCTATCTCAACAACTTTTATCTCTTAATATGTGAATGTATTATAATTTCTATTTATTTTGTATTACATGCTACAGTATTACAAATCCAATAAACAAAGTCTCTAAATATATTAAATTACTTATTACAAGATTCTTTACTTCTAATACATATATATATTAGCTGGGTGTATCTTTTATTTTATAAGTCATCTTCCATTTCATAAATACTATTAGCCAACATTATATTTGCTATTCCTGTTACAGCAAGTAACCTAATTATAAAAATAGATATAATAAATCTCTTGTAAAAATATCTGCTAATTTTAAAAACACTGCTTCTATTTTAGGAAGTACATCTCTTCCTTTTTGTATTAAATAAAGCATATTAATACGATTATCCTTTTCATCTGTCTATTTATTGATGTTTATATTGGACGTTGTACATATCCATACCGCCGTAAGTTTGCTAAAAAATCAAGCGGATTAACTGATAAAATTAGCATAATAACTTATTATATCCATAATAAAGTAAAAAAAGTAGTATTAGGAATTTATATAACTTGCCTAATACTACTTTTTCATTTATTTAAAATGTTTATCAATTACATTAATATATAAAATATAAAAAATGTAGCGCCGACTAGAAATTCGAAGTTACTATTTTTATAACATACTCTTAATCTACATTGCAGTCAATCCACCATCGATAACAAATTCTGATCCTGTTGAATAACTTGATTCATCTGAAGCAAGATAAAGTACTAGGTTTGAAACTTCTTCAGATTTAGCCATTCTTCTAATTGGAATTTGTTTAGAAAGTTTCTTAATTACTTCATATGAATCTCCTTCAGTAACCATCGGTGTTTCTATTACACCTGGATGTACTGAATTTACTCTAATTCCAAGTGGTGACAATTGAATTGCTGCTGCCTTTGTCATTCCACGAACTGCAAATTTTGTATCTGTATAACCAATTGCACCACCTACTAATCCATTCATAGATGAAATATTTACTATTGAACCATTTCCTACTTTCTTCATAGAAGCCGCTACTGCCTTAGTCCCAAGAAAAACAGATACTTGATTTATATCTACAATTTTTCTATATTCATCTTCAGTAATTTCTAATAAAGGTTTATTTATACTTATACCAGCATTATTCACTAAAATATTAACTTGTCCAAATATTTTTTCAGTATCCTCTACAACCTTTTCCCAACTAGCGGCATCTGTAACATCTTGTTTTATAAATTTTACATTACCACCTATTTCTTTCTCTAGTATTCTACCTTGTTCTTCATTTAAGTCAGTAAAGACAACTTTTGCACCTTCACTTGCAAATAAACGTACATGAGATGCTCCCATACCTCTTGCTCCACCAGTAATAATTGCCACTTTATTTTTTAAACGTTCCATTTATAATTTCTCCTTAACTAAATTTTTTTATTTATATCATATTCATTAATTCATATCCATTTTTAGATATTACAATTTTTGAATTGAACCTACAGGATAATTGTTATTTATTAGCAAATATCATCCTGTAATTATATATATTTTCTTTCTTACTAACAAATAGTTAGTTCAGCTTAAAGTATCTATAAGTTTATAACTAACACCAATATAAAAGAAGATTAATAAACTGTAGATTGGTCAATCACATAAATGTGAACAACAAGCCTAAGGTTTTATTCTTTCTTTGAAAATTATACGACTATTTTTTCAATATATACTACCACCAATGATTGATTATAATACCTAAAAGAAAACTTGGAATTTTTATTTTCTTTACCTATCTTAGATTATAAAATGCTAATTATTTTTAGACTTTTAAGAAACAAATAGATTTGCTAAAAGAGCACCATATATAATAGATACATATTTATTAGAAGTTATTGGACATGTTCCACTGGCACATCCAATTTTTTTATAGTATATATATCCTAATAAAGCACCAATAATTGAAGCAATAATATATTTTCCCATAATTAAAAATCTCCTTATTATAAAAGTATTTGTTATATCTAATATTAAGGTAAAAACAAATTTTTATATGTAACTTAGTCACTGAAATATATATTAAATTAAGTTATTATAATTTATATAATAAGCATGTATTTATTTTACTAAAAATAAACTATAGCATTTCATTTAGTAAGGGAGAATATAAATGAATAATCATAAATTTGATGTAAAAAAATTAAATAAACTAAATAATCCTGAAAGATTAAGTTTAATTGATTTAGATAAAATTATAGAAGAATTACAATTACCTAAAGATAGTACAATTGTAGATATTGGTATAGGTACTGGTATATTTTCTGAAACCTTTTTAAGTAAATTACCAAATTCTAAGGGATTAGGATTTGATATTTCTGAAGATATGATTAAATGGGTAAAGGAAAATAGAAAGGATGCCTCAACTGGAAGGCTATCCGTATCAATAATGAGTGAAAATGAAATACCTTTAGCTGAAAATACTGCTGACTTAGTTTTTATGATCACAGTTCATCATGAGCTAAAAGATCCTGTAAGCTTATTAAAAGATGCAAAAAGAGTTTTAAAAAATGATGGTAAGCTTTTAATTTGTGATTGGAAAGAGGGAGTTCATAAACACTTTGTAACAAAGGAAAGTATATTACAAGACTTGGACTTGTCAGGATTTAAAAACATTAAAGAATTAAATAACTCAAATAAATTAATTTCTTTAATTGCCACTAAGTAGTTTTATTATATTAGATCTATGGAAATAGTATTTAAATATTATTTCCATAGCTTTATTTGTAAATTTAAGAGCGACTAGATAATTTTGTGTAGTTTTTATTTTTATTGTTTTTTATCTAATTTGGTACATACAGTTTCATATTTTTTTTATGATCTGTGGCTCAAACTCAGTATTTCTGTCACGGGGTACGTCTAAGTCAACGTCGCGAAGGAGCTTTTTAAATTCTTTCTACTATAACCCCATTCCTATAATTCTTATTACCTTAATTATTTGATTCGCTACATTAATATCTATTTCTTCCTAGTCGTTCTTCCATTTCACCAACTAAAATATTTTCAAGAACATCTTTAACAAATTCTTGTCATAAACAGTTTCTCCTGTCTATTTTCTATATAAATTTTATCATCTCAATATAGTGCATAAAACCTCATTCTTATTTCATAAATAAAAATGAGCCAATATCATAATGACTCATTATTTTAAAATAAAATGTTATTTATTTATGGTATAGTTCTCCGTATTATAAATAAATGAGGTTCTATACTTTTATTCTACTGTACATATTCTACATGATCTCACTCTTACATATATTCGTAAACATTAATTGATTTCTATTTATTATTTGAGTTTTTTTCTGAATACTTTACCCATGTATAGAATATAAGAATTATTCCTATAATAAGGCATCCACCACTGATAGCTTCAATAAATCCTGAGAAAAATTGTTGATAAGCTTTTACACCAGGTTGCCATATAACAGAATAGATTGCTGTAATAAATGATATTAATATGGCACATAAAGCCCCAACCAATGATTCATTTCTTTTCAATTTTTGAATCTCATTAAGTAATGAGTTTATAGTTTTATTGCTTTCTACCTCTACATTTTCTTCTTCAATATATTCACCCTTTAATAATTCACTCATTGAAACCTCCAATACTTTACTTATCTCTTCAAATAATGAACTATCTGGTAGACACTTACCACACTCCCATTTTGAAACTGCTTTATCAGTTACATTTAGATATTCTCCAAGTTCTGCCTGTGTAAGTTTTTTCTTTTTTCTAGCATCTGCTATAAATCTTCCGATTTTTTTTGTATCCATGATTACACCACCTTTAATAGTATAATAATTCCAAAATCACTATATTGAAACCCACCACAAGTAGAATCGATAGAGTAAAAGTAGAATATTACAAGTTTAGTAAAAAACTCATTTATGATACGATTCTACGCATAATTTAAAATACTCATATATGTCAATAGATTGATAATGATACTTGTAACTTAAATTTCTTCTAAAATCATTTTTTCAAACTCATTATTATTTAAATTTTTACCAATTTAACTCATATATTTTTTCTACTATAATTATAAATATTTCAATTCTAAGTTTTAATATATATTTTCATAAAAAATAAGCAGTAAAATTTGCTTAACTTCTACTGCTTATTATTAAAATTCATATTTAACCAATTAGGACAATTTCTATCTTCCCAAATTAACTATTTCATCAGTGTTTATTCTTTTCTCATCCATATTTTCATTATAATAAATAGATTTATATATAGAAGTTTTTCCTGCTCCATTAACTCCAGCAAATATAGTGTAATTTTTCATATTACTTACCTATAATTTTCATTTGCTCTCGTTGTAATATGATGTTGGATAAATTTGCATAAAAATCTTGTTCTTCTTTACTTTTTGAGCTTTGAAGTAATTTCATAATATCATTATAGGAATATTTTGTGAAAATATCATATAAATTAATATCCTTATTTTTCATATAAAGTACCTCCTAGAAGAAAGTTATTTATATAATATTATATACCGAATTCATCAAATAATAAACATACTCTCTTTTAAATTACCTACTAATTTTTGTTCTCCACAGATATACTTCTCTGTATATCTTGTAAATGAGATTTTTACATATTAAATGTTTTGAATAAAATTTAAAAAGACTTTTTATACTTCTTAAAGTAGACTGAACTTGAAAAAATAAAATAAACACCAAAAATTATAAAAAATATTGCGGAAAAATATAGTTTCCCAATTAAATGCCATATTCCTATAGCTAACCATAGAACGCCTGCAATTGCATATAATTTCCATGTGATTTTGTTATTTTCTGCTTCACTTTTACATCTACCATACCTGTTTATTTGCTTAATTCTAGAGTTATACGCTAAGTAAGGCATAAAATTAAAGATAAATATGAAAATATCAATTACTAATAACGCTAATATAATTAGAAATATAGGTCTTATAGCTATTGCAGAAATAACTAACAAGCTTATTAATACTATAGCTATTATTAAAGAATAGATTGTTCCCATTCTTGTTTGATTTCTTACACGTGTATATTTATCTATTTCCGATTTACTATCACTATAAATAGGCTTAGTCCCAGCTTGCGCTAAAAAAATATGCATTTGGTTATTGACAGAAAGAACAAGCTCCCATCCTGCTTCTTTGAATATAGTAAAATACTCTCCATCGGCATCCAATTGATAATCTAAACTATACACTATATTTTGAGGCTTATCTTTTCTTAGCTTATAGAAAAAACCTCCTACTATGTCCTCCAGTATCCAACCTTCCTTTGCATAATTTCTTAGTTTTTCCATATCACTTTCTTCACTAAAAGCAAGACCATTAATCATTATATATTTACTTCTCAAGAATATCACCCTTTCCTAATCCAAAAAATTTTCAGCAAATTTAACCATCTGTTTTTTACGCTCAATCTCTTTTATGAGCATCTCTCGTCCTTTATTTGTTATTTTATATACTTTTTTATTATCATCTGTGTCAGAACTTAACTCCACTAAATCTGCTGATAAAAGCTTTTTTAGTGTTGTATAAAGTGATGCAGGACCAATAGTAACTTCATTATTAGTAAGGTTCTCAATAGTTTTCATAATTAGGTATCCGTGCTTTTCCTCAATAACACTAGATAAAATATAAAAAGCAGAATCTGTTAGTTCCCCAATATCAATAGAATCTTTTCTTGGCATAAAATTCTCCTTTCTATTATATATATCATTTATTGATATATCATTAAATATAATATATCAATAAATGATACAATTGTCAAATATTCACATATATTATTTTGTAAACTCATACAAGTACTCATAATTTAAGTTTTTTATTAACCAACATTAATTACTGCTGGTTAGCACTATTTTCTCTTTTCTATCCAATATTTAAAGTATTCTAAATTTTAGTTGGTTTTATCTTTCTATTTGCTTTTTCAAAGTTTCAATCATAAAAAATACAACCACCTATAAATAGCCCTTTAAACTATCTACAGATGGTCGTATTCAAGGTAAAGATAACTTTACTATGCTTATATAATCAATTTCTCATATTCTTTATGGGTTTATTTTGCTGTTTTATTTATGAAATCAATTTCATAAATATGTTCACCATATTTTTTTTCGTTGTCTATAATTGTACCCTCTGTAAGAGAAATACGCAAGACGATTGAGTTAGGATTATCTTCGTCGCCAACTTCATCGAACCAATCAAAGACTTTTTTAAATTTCGCTCTAATTTCTCTGTTCTTCTCATCCTTGACCCAACCGAGATTTTCAGCTGTGCCCTGGAAAGTATACCACCCTAAACCACCAACGGAAACCTCGTTATTCTTCTCAATTTGTAGCATCTTATTTTTTGTTACATCAGTAGAAACATAAAAAGTGCAGTCTTCATAATAAGCACATACCATACGGACAGCAGGACGAGGATTACCGACAGTGTTTAAGGATAGTGATATTGTTGCAAGGGCGATAACTTCCTCTTTGCCATTTCCACAACGTTCTTCTATAAGTTTCATCGCATTTTCATATTTACTCATTTTAATTCTCCTTTAAACTTAATTATTTTATGTTGTGATTATAGTTAAATCACTTTAAAAGTGACCTAAGATTTACAATTCCAGCTTCAACCACAAAGCGGGACGGACACCACCATCTCGTTGTGCTCCAAAACTACGAAAGAATACACTATTTCTATTAATCCCCACACAACCACCTGGGTTACCATGAACATATGCAGCAACACGATTAATACGGCCAGGCGACCGAAGCCACCACCAATAATCATAACCCATAAACTTTGCTATTCTCTTATTGTTGTTCTCGTCTTTTCTTTGAAACCAATAATTTTGTTTTTTACTCCGATTTTGCAGTTTTTCGCTGCTGTCTCCAAAATATCTGCATACTACATCTTCAATGCCTAATAAAAATATACTGTCTTTCGTATCGTCTCCGCCCTTTGTACCATACCATGGATTATCTAAATTTTTATTTGTTACTTCAATTATTCTTGATTTATCAGTATCATTGAATTTGTCATAAAATTCACCATTAAGATATTTTCTTAATCCACATTCAGCCCATGTTATATCTTTATAATCATCATGGTAAGGCCGTTGTTCTATAATATCTTCCGTTATAATTAACGCAGCATTGTCTTCTATGTAAAGCACACGCCAATTATAACCTCTAAAAGATAAAGATGATCCGATTTTTATATCTTCCATTTAAGCACTTCCCCTCCTTTTTGTTTTCATCAAGTGAGTTATTTCCTACTAGTACTGGATTTGACTTTATTTCATTAAACTAATTATAGAACCTAATTCTAAACCTGTTATATTTAAAAATACTCTATCTATATCAAGTTCATTATCATACAATCTCTGTTATATTAAGTTAACATTTTCATCTAAATTATTTAAGTACTCTAATATATTGTTTCTTTTATTTTCTAAACTGCCTTTTACTATTGATTGATATTGTGTCTTTGTGAAAGCAGTTAGTTTTTTATTATCAAAGCCTTATGGTAACCATCTTGCATAATTTGATTGCTTATCAACATTATTTAATTGTTCTTTTAAATTTATCTTATCATCACTAGTATTCATTCTAAAAATATCAAGTGCAAATTTTCCACCCTATGGTAGCCCATAATAACATTCAGCACCAGCTCCAAAAAATAAAGAAACTTTAGCCATAATCCTCTCTCCCCTTTTTTATAATATTCCTAATGTTAATTATAACATATATTACATTTATTAACATAATATTACACTTATAAAATAAACATTAATTTCTCAGATATTAATGAAATTCTCATTTTTCTATTATAAGAAAAAATAGAACCTCAATAATCTGAAGGTTCTACTTTCTTTAATATAATATAAATTTATCTTATACATTATTAATGTTGATATTTCATCTTACTTAAGAAAACTATACTCTCTTAAATAAACTTAACCTTCTGACTGTATCTGCTTTTCTTTACTTTCACTAACTATACTTAATAAATACTCTTCTAATTTACTAATACTATTATCTATATTGAAGTTTAGTGCAGTTTCTCTTCCTCTTTTGCTTAATGATTCTCTTAATTCCTTATTAGTTAATACAGAAATTACTAAAGAAGATAATGAGTCTGAGTCATATACATCTGAAACTAAACCATTATATCCATTAGTAATAAATTCATTTATTCCTCCGCAGTTAGTTGTTATTACAGGAACTCCAGATGCCATAGCCTCTAATGGAGGCATACCAAACCCTTCATATACTGAAGTAAATAAAAATAAATCTGATTTTCTATAATACTCTGCTAAATCTTTTTGAGATGGCTTCTCTATAAAATTAATTGGAAAGTTAATGCCTTTTATTTGTGGAATTACCTGACATATCCAATTTACACTAAACCTATACCCAATATCCCAAACCTTTTGTAATGTTTGAACTGCTGTATTAAAACCTTTAAATTTTAAACCAGGGTTTCCTACTAATAGGATAGAGTTATTAAACTGGTGTGATTCAGTATAATATAAATCAATATCTATAAAATTAGGTATTATATATGATTCTCTATTAAATCTCGCTTTTAATACTTTACTTATAGTTTCCGATACGCTAGCTAAGTTAAAATTACACCTATAAATTTTTAATAGTTCTTCTCTATAGGGGTGTTTAGATGATAAATCCCCGTAATCACCAAAAATGAATTCGCTTCCCTGTTCACAGTAAACTACTGGTATTTTACTATCCTTCAACTCATAAATTTGATTAAAAAATCCACATACTACAACATCACATTGATCTATATATTCTATATAAGATTTATCTAAAGGAACTATTACCTCTTGATCTATTTTTGTATCAAACCACTCTGGAATAACAGTATCTCCCTCTTTTCCTTTAATAAATCCAACTATTTTATGTCCTCTTTTCCTTAATTCTTTCATCTGTGACAAAAGCATCTTCAGTCCACCAGTTAAATTCTTATGAGGAAGTATATATCCTATAGATAGTTTCTTTTTATCTATATTGCTTTTATCTATATTAATAATATTATTAAATTGTTTATTTATATTTTCTTTCGGGAAAATTTGAAATAATTCTGCAAAGTTATATCCAATTTGAACTTCTTTATAAGAAAAATCATAATTTATAAAGTCTATAATAGACCACTTACTCTTATGTTCTTCATATTTATTACCTAAATACTCTTCTTGCTTTGCTGGATATCTTGGTGTAGATATTATTAATGACTTATTAACATGATTCATAAGTTCCTTAATAAATTTTTTCCCATCTTCTTTTTCAAAATGCTCCAATACATCTATAAGTAATATACAATCATACTTTGGAAGATTCTTTATTACCTCCCTAGCATCTCCATAATATATCTTATTGTACACATAGTCATGTATAGGATTTTTATATTTTTCAAAAGCTTCTATACCTTCAATGTTTATTAACCATTGATCCTTATTATATCTTTCAAAAGGCAAATCAAGTATTTCCCTCACCATTAAACCATACTTTCCAAATCCTACTCCTATATCTAAAATTGACCTAGGATTTTCACTCTGTATCTGATCTAAAATACTAGAAATTGCTTGGTACCAACTTGTAGGCATCTTTGCTCTCCTTTATACCTTTAAATTTTCTAATAGCTATAATATACTCAAAACCTTCTTTTGTTACAATTATTGAGCACAATAGACTAATTTAATCATATATTACTATATACTATTTAAAATCTATTCACTTATTTACAAGGAGATTGGTAACATGTCATTAAGTTTATGTATGATTGTAAAAAATGAAGAAAATACATTGTCTCGTTGTCTCGAAAGTGTTAAAGACATCGTAGATGAAATTATATTAGTTGATACTGGTTCTACAGATAGTACAGTTGAAATAGCTGAAAGTTATGGTGCAAAAATATTTTTTTATAAATGGGATAATAGTTTTGCAAATGCTAGAAATTATTCTTTAAGCAAAGCTTCAAAAGATTGGATCCTAATTATGGATGCTGATGATGAATTAGTAAAGGAAGATAAAGATAAAGTAGCTTTACTCATTAATAATGAAGAAAATAAGTTAAATGCTTATTTTGGAGAAACGCTTAGCTACTCTGGAGATTTAAAAAATTATAATATATATTCTAATTTGAATATTAGATTTATAAGAAATGGTAAAGGCTATAAATTTATTGGTGACATCCATGAACAAATTACACCTGGAAGTGAGGATGAAAAAAAACAAGTTTTCTTAGGGTTAGTTGATATAAGATTTTATCACTATGGGTATCTTAACGAGACTATTATAAAAAAAAATAAAAGAAAAAGAAATATGGTTATAATTGAAAAGATGCTTAAGAATGATCCAAATAATGCGTTTATGCTTTATAATATGGGAGTTGAGTATTCTGCTAAAGGAGACTATTCTGAAGCCTTAAAGTATTTAAATAAAGCATACAAGAATTTTACTCCTACAGCTGGCTTTGGATCAAAATTAATTTTAAAAATGATTTCATGCCACGAAACTTTAAACAATCTTGATGAATGTTTAAAATTAATTGAAATCGGACAAAAATATTATCCTGCCTGTACTGAATACGAATTCTGTAAAGCAAATATATTTTATAAAAAGCGAAAATATCTATCAGCTATTGAGTCTGCTAAAAAGTGTATATCTATGGGAGAATCCCCAGTGCTTCTAAGAGAAATTTCAGGTATTTCTACCTATAAATCATATTATCTGCTAGGAATTATTGCATATAATATTGGTGCCTATGATGATGCTTATGATTATTTAAATACAACCCTTAAAATAAATTGTAAATTAACAGATGCTCTTTTTAAAATTTCTGAAATATTATTTAAAAACAATACTGATATTAAGCAAATACAAAGTCAATTAGAAAGCTACTTTGATACTATAGATGAGGACACTACCTTTTTACTATCAAAAGTCTTTTCTATACAAAATAAGTTTGACATAGCTTATGATTATATTAACAATATAGAGGAGTCTACAGAAAATACTCAAAAAATTTCTTTTTATAAAGGTATTTATTTGTACTACCTAAAAAATTATACAGCTGCTTTAGAAAATCTCAATAAAGTAACTGATGAAGAATATTTAAATACTTCAGTATACTGTTGTATCTTGTGTTCTCTATTTACAGAAAGATATCAAGATGTTGATAATTTAATTAGTGTTGCTAAAAACTTTAATGAGCCAGAAGAAATTATCATATATAATAGCTTTATATCATTGATTAAAGGAAATTCAGATACTATTTTAGAAGATACTGTTACCTCCAAGAGCCTATTGCAATCTATATTTAATCTTCTGGAAGTTCTTTTAAGAGGAAACTGCTTTGATGAATTTAATAAGGCCCTAAAGCTACTTAATCACATTAGTGATGATAGCATATCTTTAAATTTAGGTAAGTTATATTATAAATATGGCTATTTGGATTTTTCCTATAAAGAGTTTATTAAATCTATTAAATTAAATTAAAAAATAGATGTTACTTCGCTGTCTATAATGAATTCAATTCTTCTACAAAAAAAATCTTAAGTTATTTCAACATTACTTAATATTTATATCACATTCATTAGTACTCTATCATATCTTATGATAGAGTACTAATTATTCAAAATAAAACTATGGAGATGATTTGCAATGGCATTTAATGCTAACTTTGATAGTCCTCAAACTGCATCTGGTAGATATGTTAGTATCCTTGGTACAGTTCCAGCTAATACTGCATTTGTAGAAGTTATGCAAATAACAGTTTCTAGATTTGAATCTGGATTTGAATATTTTTATCTAACAAAGGAATACGTTAATTCAACCTCCTCACCAAGTGCTGTTAGTGAAAGTATAACAATCGCAGCTGTTCCTGTGATTTCTGCTTCTGATGCAGTTACCTTTACTTCCTTCGGTGCTATTATAGGTGAAGTAGACCTTCAATAAGAATAAAATATTAAAGGCTTCATTTAAAGAAACTAAGGTATAAAGAATTTTAAAGTGAGTTTCAATAAAATACCATGTAATAAATAAATTATTGGAACTCATTTTCTTCTTATATATATCTCTATCATGAGGTGGTAAAATGGCAAATATAATTATTCCAGCAGCAAAGAGTCTTACTGTTACAAGTAAATATCCAGATAAAAGCTTAAATGAGGGCACAATAACAATAGGATTTGATAATAAAAATACTTACTATAGCTATTTATTTTTTGATGTTTCATCTCTACCTTCTGATATTGTTATATCTAGTGCTGAGCTTGTACTTTTTAAAACTGATCAATTTTTTAATAATATTGATCAAAAACTATCAATAAGTCCGCTGAGAGATTACTTCAGCACATATACAACATACAACAATGCTCCAAATTATGATCACTATTCAATAATAAATTTTTACCCACTAACATCTAAAGTTGCCGTGACAATAAATGTCACTAATATAGTTTCTGCGTGGATAAAAAATAGGCCAAGTAATAAGGGGATTATTATCTATGGAAGGAGTACTGGTACTATTGTAAATTTTGGCTCAGTAAAAAATCATGATACTTATCTAATTCCATTTCTGAAAGTTCACTATGAGCATCTTGGTGATATCAGATATAATAAAACTATCTGTAGAGATCATAACACTAAAAATTGTAATGAAGAATGTCTTAAAATATGCAAGGACGAACTTAAAGAAATGTTTGCTAAAATTTGCAAAGATATTTGTTGTAGACCTAATCCACCACCAGTTCCACCTACTCCAAGCCCAAATTCTGGTACTATTGTAGATGTTGATGTTACTGGAAATGTAGCCCCTTATTCAGTATATAATATAATTATAGAAGTTGAAGTCACAAGGGCTCTAACTGGACAAAAAGACTATTACTATACGTCTGATGTTTATATTAATTCATCGAACGCCAATAGTTTACCTATAAATAAAACCTATCAAATTGCGGTAGTACCTGAAATTCAACCTGGAGATACCCAGTCAGTGAACTTATATGGCTCATATAAAGGTCCTGTGATAAATCCTTAAGAAGGATTCAGTAACCATACACATTAAAATTACTTTCATATTTAATTAATTTACTTCTTAACTTTTATTACCTTCTAGGACCTTTTTTTATTAAAGGTTTATTCTTACTATTGCATTTATTTATTCTAATATTTGTAATATAAATTTAGTTTATTTGATATCTTTTAAATAATTCATAAATGTCGATTATTCATATCATAAAAAAAATAAAGGCAGATTCTAACTTTTGCGTAAATCTACCTTAAATTTCTTAATCTTAATCTATCTTAGGAACTTTTCTACTAAATTCAATTTGAAGATTAGAAATATTATCTTCTAATAATGAATTTTCTTGATTCTTAATATGCTTATCAAAGAAAGCTAAGGAATAATCGTTAACTATTTTTATACATTCAAAGGAATCTATTTCTCCAACTCCAAGCTTTTTAGCTAAAAATGGTGATATTCTTGGAAGGTCTGTAAAATTTAAATGCCCAGAATCCTTTATACATAGTGAATATGCAGCATTTTTAGAATTGTTATAAGCTTTTATATTTGGTAGGTAATCATCGTTTTTACCTTCATTCTCTTGAAATAAAGCCCCATACATTAACATAAGAGGTTTATTAAAGTCTTCTTCTGTGATTATTTCACTATTATCACTATTTAATCCTTTAATGTCTCCTATCATAGTTCCATCAATAACAATATCAGCCTTTACATCTTCTCGATTTCTTGCAACCTCAGCTGATGCAGCTCCTCCAAGAGAATGTCCAAAAAGTCCAATGTTATTTAAATCCATATGTCCCTTTAAAACTTCACCTGATGTTCCCAGATTTCCTACTTTTATACTATTAATTACAAGTTCAATATCCTTGGTTCTTAAATCTAGCCATGAATGAGTAATATCAAAAGCCTCTTGTCCTTTTATATCATCTAACTGAACTCCTATTGCTTCATTTAAAAACTCATTATTTACAATTGCTGATTTACCATCTGCAAATGAAGTATAGAAAGCTTGATAAGTATGATCAATACTAGCTACAACATATCCATGACTAGCTAATTCTCTACAAGTTGAAGCATTACTCATACGCATACCAAAAGCACCATGAGAGAATATAACTAAAGGATACTCTTTCTGTGCATTAGAAATTTGAGCACCTTCCATATCATACTTAACAACTTTTCCTTCTCTATCTGAAGGATACCAAAACTGAACTGCAATTTTACGATTACCACTTGTTTTAGAAAGTGTTTCTATACGATTATCATCTATAAAATCTACAACCACAGTACCTACATCGAAGTTACCTGTTGGTTCTGGAAGTGAATGAAAAGGTAATACAACTGTTGGAATAAATACACACACTGCTAATAAAAATAACTGAAATACTCGACGAATACCAGCTAACAACCCATGTTTTGGCTCCTTATGATTGCGTCTAAAAATTCTTGGAATTGAAATTAGAAACATTATTATTGTGAATATATAAAGTGGAATAAATCTTGTTACTATAGTATTCTTATCAATGAAAAGGTGAAGTATAAGAACACCTACAGCTGCCAAAGGAGTAAAATCAATAACTCTAGGTATTTTCTTACTGGTCATTAATGGCCATAAGAGCATAGGAATATTTAATACTATTATAAGGATTTCTAAAATAGTTAACATAGTGAACCTCCACAAACTTACAATTTATTATATATTAATTGTATTCCATGGAAGTCTTTTACACATCTGTCTGAAGTAACAACTTAAGTCATAATAATATATGACTTGAATCATATATTTAATTGCTTGAATTCTCTTTAATAGCATATAAAGTCAATTTACTTCTATCCTCCACTTCCAACTTGCTATAAAGGTTACTTATATAATTCTTAACCGTACCAACTGAAATATACAGCTTTTTAGCTATTTCTGTATTTGACATGCCTTCTCCCACTAAATTAAGTATTTCTCTTTCTCTATTGGTAAGCTTTAATTTAGTATTTACTTCTTTCGAAATAATAGAGATTTCTTGACTATCTTTATTCATAGACTTGAAATCACTATAATTTATAGATTCTGAAATATGAGAAATTACCTTTGCTGCAATTTCTGGTTGCATAATTGAGTTTCCTTTATAAGCATCTCTAATAGATGATACTAATTTTTCAGAAGACAAATCTTTTAGAATATAACCCACTGCTCCATTTTTTAAGGCATCTATTATAAATTCATCATCATCAAAAGTTGTTAAAATCAATATCTTAACCTCTGGATATTGCTGTTTTATAATTCTAGTACACTCCACCCCATCCATAATCGGCATACGTATATCCATAAGTATTACATCTGGCCTTACACTAGGTAGTTTTTCTAAAGTATCTTTTCCATTTTCACACAACTGAACCACTGTTAAATCATCTTCTAAGTCAAGTATGTTTTTAAGTCCTTCTCTCATCAATCTTTGATCATCTGTAATCATTACTTTAATTTTCACTTTTTATAACACCTCACAAGGAATTAATACATTTGTTTTAAAACCTTTTCCTTTAGAACTATAAAATTCTACAGTTCCTTTTAAACTTTCAACTCTTTCTTCAATTCCTTGAGTTCCATATCCTTTTTTAAGATTTGAACATCCAATTCCATTATCATTTATACTTAATTTGAATATATTATCTTTTATTTCCATATTAATTTCAATTTCAGATGCTTGTCCATGTCTTATAGAATTTGTAATACTCTCTTGTATAACTCTAAATAATGTAATCTCCATTTGTGATTCTAATTTTAGTTCTTTAGGTAGTAAATTGTTTAAGGTTACTTTTGCCTTGGTATTCTCCATTGTTTCATTGATAATAGCATTAATAGATGAAAAAAAAGATTTTTCCTCCATTACTTCAGGTCTCAATGCTTTTATACTTCGTTTTACATCATTAAATCCACTTCTTGATAATTTCTGTGCCTTTTCTAATTCTTCAGGAAGCCTATAAGGAGCTTTTGATGCTAGTTTTTTGCAAGCTTCAAGTTGGATAATCAAGGTTGTTAAGGTATGTGCAAGAGTATCATGAATTTCTCTAGCCATTCGAGTTCTTTCTTTTTCCACTATAAGTTTTTCCGCTGCTGCTGAACTTTCTATAAGCTTCTTATAGGTTTCTTCTAGCTCTTCATTCATTCTTGCTAGCTTTTCCTTTTCACTAATTTGAACCTTTACTAAATAACTCATACCAACCACAAAAGCTATTGCAACTCCATAGTTAAAAATCATAGCCAAAAAGGACTGCATAGCTTGAGTAAATCCATTTTGTACGATATATATAGTAAATGTAGAACTTAAATAAACAATGATTAAGAATATTGAATATATGAATTTATGTATAATTACCATTGAAGATACAAAAACAAAAAATAAAAGCAAATTGATATTATTTTTATCAAAAAAGCTTATTGATAATATAAGAATCATTTCAAAGGTCATACTTATTATTATATAGGCTATCGATTTATTCTTTGAAACTATGAAATAATCTCTTGAGTAATTAACCAAAAATACAAGCACAATAGTTGGTATAATATATATCAAGCTTTGAAAATTGTTATTAACAATTAATAGAATTGTGGCAGAAATATAATTAAATAACTTTATCCAATTTGTAAAATTTCTAATATCAAAAATCTTTGTCATAAATTCCCCCATAACACTATTACTCTTAATTATATTACTTTGGATGTTTTCTATTGTATATACTACTTTTATTATATTCCTATTAGAATTATCTATCAACTTATAAAATTACTTTAGTTTATACATATACAAATGTAGATAATCTTTTACTTAGCTTTATTACAAGTTTCTAATTCCTAGTTTAATTACCTATTTTATTTCTTAATTCTTTTTTCTATTTAGATTAATATTTTTACTGTTTGACATAGAATTACAAGGTATAATATAATCATTACGATAAACTTTTGTTATTTAAAGATTAAATGAATATAGTTCATTTACTAGGAGGTAAAGGAATGAATCAAGGACAAGAACAATTTTTTACTTTTATTTTAGAAAGAGTACAAGAAAATAAAGTTGAAGAAGCCAAAGCATTACTAGCTGAAAGTTTCAAAAAACAATCTGAAGGTACTTTTACACATGATTATATTTCAAAATTTATTCCTACAATGATTGCTTTATTGAAACCAGAAAATGTTGAAGAGGTTCAATCAATCATGGTACAGTTTTCTAAGAATTTAAAGCATTAAAATAAACTAAAATACTTTAAATAAATAAGGGCATTACTTTTTATGGTAAGCCCTTTTTAACATAGTTTTTTCTTTACTATAATTTTAATTTATTACTTATGTTCCGCAAAATGTTCTATATTTGTTATTTGAAGGCTCTGGCAGCGTTGAGTACTCATATTGTTCTTTTGAATATGCAAATGGCTTTGAAAGAGCATCTAAAAGTCTATCCATAACTCCATAATCATCATTTTTTGAAGCAGCGGTTAATGCTTCCTCTACCCGATGATTACGTGGAATTATATAAGGATTAGAATTTTGCATAAGTTGTTTAACTGATTCTTTTGTTTCTGGCTGCCTTGTTAATCTATCTTCCCACAACTTATTCCATTTGCTAAATTCAGATGTACTAAACATTGCAATATCATCTTTTTTGTCGAGAGTTAATGAACTAAAGGTGTTGGTATAATCAGCACCATATTTATGCATCATATTTAAAAGATTTTCAATTAACCTTTCATCTTCAGTTTCTTCATTAAATATTCCAAGCTTTGACCTCATTCCAGATAACCAATTTTTCTTATATATATTTTCAAACTCTAAAACTGAATTTTGAGCCATTTCTATAGCCTCATCTTGATTTTCATGTATTAATGGTACTAATATTTCAGCAAATCTTGCAAGATTCCATGCTGCAAGTTTAGGCTGATTTTCATAAGAATATCTTCCTTGAACATCAATAGAGCTAAATACTGTTTTAGGATCATATACATCCATAAATGCGCAAGGCCCATAATCAATAGTTTCTCCACTAATTGTCATGTTATCTGTATTCATAACTCCATGAATAAATCCAGCTAATTGCCATTTTGCTATAAGTTCTGCCTGTTTTTTTATTACATTTTGTAAGAATAATAAATACCTATTTTCTTCATTGATTATATTAGGGTAATGCCTATTTATAGTATAATCTGTTAATTCTTTAAGCTCATGAATATTTCCAAATCTTGCAGCAAATTCAAAAGTTCCTACACGTATATGGCTTGATGCAATACGAGTTAATACTGCTCCTTTTAAATAACTTTCTCGGATTATTGACTCCCCAGTTGTAACTACAGCTAAACTACGTGTTGTAGGAATCCCAAATGAATTCATTGCTTCACTTATAATGTATTCTCTTAGCATTGGACCCAATGCCGCTTTTCCATCTCCGCCTCTTGAATATGGTGTTCTACCTGAACCTTTAAGTTGAATATCTACACGTTCTCCTTTAGGAGATATGTGCTCTCCTATTAATACAGCTCTGCCATCTCCAAGCATTGTAAAATGTCCAAACTGATGTCCTGCATATGCTTGGGCAATTATTGTAGATTTATCTAGAATTTTATTTCCTGCAAGAAACTCCACACCTTCATTGCTTTGTAAAAATTTTGAATCTAATCCTAATGAATTTATTAATGAATAGTTAAGAGCAACTAATTTAGGTGATGGAACTTTGCTTGGGGTTTGTACAGTAAAAAATATATCTGAAAGCTTTGAATAACTATTATCCAACTTAAAACCTTTATCTCTTAATTCTTTCATATCTTCTCCTTTTCTTAACTTTATATAAATATTTAATTATTCATTTTTAGTTTTTGCTTCTAATAACTTATTATACATGTATTAATTTATATTTTTACAACACTCAACTCTAATAATTATTATTTTTAGAAAAATACTATTACTTATATATTATACCATATATAAATTATTTATTAGTTTTTAAATCATAAAACTAAAATAAAAAAAGATTATGAAGTTCTACTATTTTCTTCATAATCCTAAAACTATATTTTTACTTCCATTAAAAGAGTTATATTTCTTTAAGTGATTCTATTATATTATTTTCATATATTCCACCGTGATAACATATTATTTGATCAATATCATATTCTAAAAGCTTTTTAATAGATTTTTTAGCTTCATTTATGTCCAAAGTATATTGTGGCAATGCAATATCTAATTTTCCATTCTCTAAAACTACAGCATCACCGGCTATTAATGATTTGCTTTCTTTATGATAAATTGATATGTGCCCTGGCATATGTCCTGGTGTAGAAACTATTTCTATTCCTCCACAAAAATCAAAACAATCTTTATCCTTTAACTCCATATCTACCGTACAACTTTCAATTGACTCTAACATTGCCTCAAAGTTTCTTGCACCTTCCTTTTCTTCTTCTGGTAAAGTATTATATATAAACTTTGCTTGTTGTAATCTTAATGACTTTTTGTCACCATTTATATACGGAGCTTCTTCTTTAGATGCTAATATCTTTATGTTAGGATATTTTCTCTTAAATGCTGTTAAAGATCCCATATGAGCGAAATCATGATGAGTTATAATTATTTTAGATAATTTTTTAATATTAATTCCATCTCTAACTGCAGTATCTTCAATCAGTTCTAAAAAATTAGGATATCCACAATCTATTAGAATCATTTCATTTTCATCTTCTATTATAACTGGATATAAAATATTAATTTCATTATTAGAAGTAAATATTACCTCTAATATATTAATCTTGCTCATAATACCCCTCCTAAAATATACTACGATATTATAAATTTCGTATCATTTTAATAAGTCTTTCTTATCCTTTTAACATGCTTTTTTCTTTCTCTAGTACTATTTATATTGGCTCTTTTTACTAAATTATATATTTCTTCTATTTCTTCTTTTGAAATTTTTATATCTGATGAATATCTTTTTATAAATTTCTTGAGCTTCTTTAATTGAATCACTGGAGTCTCCGCTTTTACTTTTTTTAGCTTTGATTTATCTGTAAATACTATTATTGAAATAAATATATCCTTCTTATGTAAATACTCTTCTAAAGCTTTTACATGTCCATAATTTTGTCTTATTGGATTATAAAATTGATTTTTATTTCTATTTATAATTTGCGTCCAGTATTTTGAATATTCTTCCCCATATATTAAGCCGCTATAATCCTTCGTTTCTATTACAAATATTCCCTTTTTCCCTATTAAAATATGGTCTATTTGGCTTGTACCAATATCTCTTTTTATCATTATATCACTTAATAATTTGTATCCTGATAATTTACTTAAAATATTATTTACTTTTTCTTCACCTAAATTTATTTTTTTTCTAGATTTTATTTTACTAATTATAATTAGTACTACTATTATTAATAGCATTGTAATTATCATTATCTTTTGTATGTTCATATTGAATCTCCTAGCTTTACTTTAACGTCTTGAATTTTTACTTATATTTTATAATTTATAATATTCTTTGTAAATAAGAAGAAAAGAAATTAAAAAATAGAGATAATTTAATATCTCTATTTAAATAAATAGTTAAATTTTAAATCTTTGTATCATTTCATTAAGCTTTTGAGCTAATTCTGCTTGACTTTGAGCTGTTACAGCTACTTGTTCTATAGCCTTTGTAGTTTCATCCATACTTTCTTTTATTGTAACTACTTCTTCACTTGAACTTTGAGATGATTCTGCCATAGTTTGTACAGCTTCACTTACTTGTCCTGCTGTAGCTGAAATTTCTTCTGACATAGAAGCAATTTCATCAGACATTCTACTTACTAAATCAGAATCACTATAATATTCATCCCCAGTTTGTTGATATGCGTTAAATTGCTCATTTACATTTTTATTTATAAATTCCAATATATCTTTTCCTGTATCTATACTAGTTTTAAATGCAAATTGAACCTGTTTAATAGTTTCCTGTATATCTATTACTGATTTTTTAGATTCTTCTGCAAGTTTTCTTACTTCATCTGCTACTACAGCAAAACCTTTTCCTTGTTCTCCTGCTCTTGCTGCTTCTATTGCTGCATTTAATGCAAGTAAGTTAGTTTGTTCTGCTATGCTTCCTATAGTGTCTGCCATAACCTTTATTCTATCTACTACTTTCCCGTCCTCAATGGCTTTTTGCATATTTTTTTGCTTTTCAACATATACATTCTTTGTATCTAAAATTATTTGCTCACTATTACTTTTAGCTTTGATAGCTCTTTCTTTAGACTTATTTGCATTATTACTTCCTTCCATAGCAGTTGATGCTAATATTTCTATACTTGAATCTACTTCTTGTACAGAAGCACTTATTTCTTCAGCTGTAGCACTTGATTCTTGAATCCCTACCGTTATATTACTTATTGATTCATCAATAATTTCTGCCTTTGACAATAACTCCTCTGCTGTTGCTGAAAGTTCTTCTGATGCTGCACTTATATCTTGAGAATTATCCATAATCATTTTTATTAAATTATTTACATTTTCCTGTGCAGTATTTAAAGCAATTCCTGTTTGTCCGAATTCGTCTTTGCTTATAATGACAATAGGACTTGAAAAGTCATACTTTGATAATCTTTCAGCAAGGTCTTTTATTTTATTTAATGGTTTTGTTATTGAATTGCTTATTACTGTAGCAAAAATACTCATTAATATATATAGTAAAATAGTAGAAATTATTATTATGTACATTATTCTTTTGTACTCTGATATATTATTTGAATTAGCTACTTCAGCTAAATTTTCATTTATATCAATACTTTTTTGTAATTTATTAAACATAGATTCTACTTTAGGAGCAACGTCTGAATTATAAATATTAATTGCTTCATCATATTTATTATCTTGTACAAAGCCTATTGCTTTATTTCTTAAGTCCCTATAACTTTTTAATTCATTCTGAAAATCTAAATACAACTTTTCTTCTTCTTCAGTAAATTTTATCGCTTCATATTCCTTCATGTATGTGTCATTTTCTAGTTGTATTTTGCCTATAATGTTTATTTTTTCTTGCAATTTATCTTTATCCTTTATATAAATCATCTCAATTAAAGTACTATTATCATAATTTAAATTTGCTTTTATTGAAGCTAAATTTTTTATAGAAATTAAATTATCACTATAAATTAATTTTGCATTCTTATTTATAATTCCAGAACCTATTATTCCTTGAACACCTATTATCAATGCTGATATACTTATTATAGAAAATATAGTAGTTAACTTTTTATTTACTGACAAATTCATAAAAAACTTCATTTGTTTCTTCCCCCTACTTTAGTTACTTATTCAATCATTTCTTAAAAATATATTTCTATTTATCACTCCTTTCTTATTTTAAATTTATTTTCCCAAATTTATTTGCTGAGAAAAATATATTATTATTAAATTATTTTAGTTGACAAAACTAATTATAACTAAATAATTAATTAAATGTACACAAAAATTTTCTTATTAAAATATAATTTTCCTATCCTAGAATTTTTTATTAAATCTATAGTTGAGAAAATTTCATAACATATATTTACAGTTACAAAATTTTATAAAAAAATAGAGACAAACTTCACATTTTGTTGTATAAATTAATTTGCGAAAAAACCTTAACAACAGGAGTGAAGTAATATGTATCATAGAAGTATTTTAACAGAAAAATCAAAAATAAACCAGTTTTTATTTGAACTTGGATTTTTCTTATACTTCTGTAAACCTGTGTTAAAGCATATTGAGCAATTTATCAAAGGATCTATACAAAAAGGTTATAAAGGAACAGTAACTGATATCGTCCTGTTAAGCCTTGCCGATTGTCATAGAACTACTTTTGGTAAATTTTTAAGTGAAGGCAAATGGAATATTAATTACGCATGGAAAGGCATTAAAAAGTTTGTTGTAAAAAGAATTTTTGAAAATTCTTCTGATGATAACCCTATATTTGCAATTTATGATGATACTATTTCTGAAAAGACTAAGCCCTCGTCAAAGGCTGAAAATACAATTCAAGAAGCAAGTTTTCATCATTCTCATTTAAAAGGCAAACAAGTATATGGGCATCAGTTACTTGCTACTATGCTTTCCGATGGTAAAAAAGTTTTGCCATATTCTATTGAACGTTATGAAAAAGGCAAAAAAAGCAAGATACAAATGGTTTGTGAAATAGTGGCTAAGCTTCCTTCGCCTAAAGGCAAAGCCTACGGTCTATGTGATTCGTGGTTTACCAATAAAGATGTTATAAATGCTCATTTTCAAAAAGGATACCATCTTATTGGAGCACTAAAAACTAACAGAGTTATCTATCCTAAAGGAATTAGCATTCAAGTTAAGGATTTCGCTCAATATATTTAAAAGAATGATGTTTACCTCGTTACAGTAAACAATTCTAAATATTGGACTTATCGTTACGAAGGAAATCTTAATGGTATAGATAATGCTGTAGTTTTATTTTGCTGGCCTGAAAATGCATTTAAGAAAGATAGAGCACTACATGCATTCTTATGCACAGACACTGAACTTAGCACTAAAACAATCCTTGAGTATTATAGCAAACGTTGGCCAATTGAAGTTTTCTTTAAACAAACAAAGAATAATCTTGGATTAAACTCTTACCAAGTAAGATCGACTAAATCTATCGATAGAATCTTAGTCCTAATTTCTTTGACTTACATTTTCTGCTCAATTCAAGAAAATGCTAAAGATTCTTTTGCTAAAGGCTTAATAATTTGCAGAAACAATGTTAAAAAAGATAACATTCAATGGATTTATGATTGTGCTAAAAACAATATTCCTATTGAAACTGTTTTAAAAACTATGAAAATTGCTTAGAGCGTAGTATAAATATATACTGTAAAAATTTGTATCTAAAAATTCTCAACTATAGTTTTAACGATTTTATGAAAAATCATAAAATAATCTTTTCATAACTATTATTTTAATCAACATTAACTTTAAATTATATGCTTCAAACTTTTATATCAGTTTTATCAACATTTTCACACTCTTAAATATCTAGCATATATTAATGCTATACATCTAAGAAAGGAATGGTAAATATGCATAATGAGTATTATGGGTATAATTTACCTTATTACCCTAATACACCAATGTATAGCTTAAACAATATGTATAGAAGCTACAACTATCCTTATTACCCTGATATGCTAATGTATAATAATCCAAATAATATTTATAGAGGATATCCACATCCTTATTATATTAATACTGCAGCATACAGTCCAGAATTCTATAATCAATTTAGTGATCAATATGTTCCTTTTACTAATGGAAGAGATGCTTATTTTAGATCTGATATTCAGGAACCTGAAGATAATAATTTAATTAACCTAATGGATTATGGTCCAGAGCCATTTGTAGTTAATATCGATGAAGCTACTAAACAAAATAGTAATTTCCGTACTGCTTTATGGACAGGAACCCATCTACAAGTTACATTAATGAGTATTGAAGTTGGCGGCGAAATAGGCCTAGAAATGCATCCTGATACTGATCAATTTATAAGAGTTGAAGATGGTATGGGAGTTGTTAGAATGGGCAACGATCAAAACAACTTAGATTTTGAAAGAAGAATTCGTGATGACTTTGCTGTAATGGTACCAGCTGGTACTTGGCACAATATAGTCAATACTGGATCTAAGACACTTAAAGTATATTCTATTTACGCACCCCCTCATCATCCACAGGGTACAGTTCATAGAACAAAAGCAGATGCAGAAGCTGCAGAAACTGAAAGTTCAAATGTAAATAACACTAGAAATACTCGTAGCTATTGGTAAAAGAATCAACTTTTTCATAAAAATTTTATTAAGTAATAAGGATAATAAAAAGCCCAAAAGTATTGTATTTATATACTTTGGGCTTTTTATTATATTTGTTTTTCAATTTATATTTAACTTAATTATTGTTTATTAATTTCCTTAGTAAATATCCATTGCTTTTCTTTAATATTTCTACCTTTAATAGTAACATTATTTCCATTTACTTCAATATAGATTCCCTTAATATAATCTGATTCTATTCTTCTACCACCTTCACTATTTGCATCACGTATAATAGTATAATGAACAGCTCCTGTATTAACTATTGTAAATGGTTTATCTAAAACTATACTATCTTCTTCTAAATTTCTATGAGTATGAGAGGCAAACATTATTACTTCTGGATATTGTGATAATATTTCTTTAATTTCTTCGCTTTGCTTAATACCAATCCATGAACCATTTCCATAATCTAATGGCTGATGAAAAAACACAAATATTGGTTTTCCCTTTTGATAATCTTCAGCTAGCTTTTCTTTAAACCACTCTAATTGCTCATTTGATATAAATGCTGTTACAGAATTAATAGTTTCAGAATTACCATCTTCTGATCCTAGTGATATAAAATGATAGTTTTTTATCCAGGTATCATGATATACTTTTTCTTCTCCTGAGAATTCAAGATATCTATTTATAAAGCTCTCAACCTGCTCTGCTGAGTTAGTTTCAATATTATAATCAAAAAACTCATGATTTCCAATATTCTTTATTATTGTTTTTGGTAGCAAATCATTATTTTTCTTCAAAACATTCTTCATAGAATCATATTGTTTATCTAATCCTTGATCTACTGAATCACCATTTAACACTAATGCATCCATACTAGGATTTATTGTATATAAATCATTAATAGCTTCTTGAAAGTGATCAATATTCTCATGAACGTCTCCTAATACAGCAAAAGTCAGATCTGCATTTGATGTTGATACCTGAGTAATCTTAGCAATAGGTTTAGGCTTATTTATATATATAAACGCTATTACCCCTATAATAAGAGCTATTATAATTGTAATAATTATTAATTTAAATTTTTTCATTTTATCACCTCTGTTCTATTAGTTATATGTATAAAAAATGAGCCTTAAATAGCTCATTTTTTATACATATTCTAAAACATTTTTAATATTTTTCTTATAATATACTTATATTATATCCAATTCAATAATTATTATCAATTAATTTCGATTATATTTCATAGATAATTAATTCTTTAAAACTATAATTATTTTAGTGCCTAATCCAACTTCACTTTCTATATTAATTACTCCATCATGACAATCTATTACTTCTTTAGCTATTGCCATTCCAAGTCCTGAGCCATTATAAGCTGAACTTGTATTTACGCCTCTATAATATCTAGTAAAAATATTCTTAAAATCCTCTTCTTTTATTCCATAGCCATTATCTTCTATTATTATATTTATATTATTCTCTTTCTTTAAAACAGAAACGATAACAATAGTATCTTTAGAATTATGTTCTACGGAATTAATTATAAAATTATTTATAGCTCTCTTTAAATATTTTTTATCACAATCTAATATTATATTGTCATCATAATAATTAAAATTTATTTCTCTGTTGCTATACTTACTATTATTTAATAAATCTATTATACTTTCTTGTAATAAATTAATTAAGTTCTCTTCTTTAAATTTAATAGGCAGTACTTTATTCTTCAATTTATAAACTAAAGATAAATCATTCACTAACTCTTGAATATAGTTACTGTTATCTAAAATAGCAGTACCATATCTTTTTGCTTCTTCAATATTTATTTCATATTGATCTCCCTTTAATAGTTCAGCATATCCTTTGATTGAACTTAATGGAGTTTTTAAATCATGACTAATATTAGCTATCCATTCTTCTTTTGCTTTATCTGCTTCTTTCCTTTGAAGCTCATTCTCCTTTAAAATAAGTGATAAATTATTAATATTCTTACTTACTTCTTTAAATATTCCTTGCTTATTTTTCTTATTTATATATATTCCATTTTTTAAATCATCAATATCTTCAACAACTGATACCATTGGCTTAACTAAATTCCTACTAAATATGTACGCCACAATAGTCATTAGAATTAATGAAAAAATAATTATTGAAATATGATATTTAAAACTTTCATCCGTAAGTGTCATTTTAAATCTGAAAATTTTATCTATTGGAAACCCAATTAATAATGTATAGTTCTCATTTCCTTTAGCTATATTATTGGTAGAAATAGTAGTAGGTGCACTACTTCCCCATGGATCTTGTATAAATTCTATTAATTCTGCCGTAAGATAACTATTTGGTATATTTTCAGGTTTATTTACTTCATATACTTCCTTATTTTCTTTATCTAAAACCTGTATCCATATATTATTTTGAGTTAATTTATTTATATTATTATCATCTAAACTAAAATCATTACCTTTTTCAAGATCTTCTATATATTGTTCCATAAATTTTGAAATATTAAATGATACACTAAAAACTTTTTCTCCAAAAGTTATATTACTATTATATATTACTAAGTTTAGCACTACATAAA
The DNA here is from genome assembly GCF_001010885.1 of Clostridium sp. C8. Lineage (NCBI taxonomy): Bacteria > Bacillati > Bacillota > Clostridia > Eubacteriales > Clostridiaceae > Clostridium > Clostridium sp. C8. The sequence continues at coordinate 241,812 of NZ_LBMX01000082.1, forward strand.
CTGTCATAGTTATATAATAAACTATGATCATAGATATAAGTAACTTAATGGTTAATTTTACTTTCATACTAATCAACTAGCTTATAGCCAATCCCCTTTAAAGTTTTTATATGCTTTGGATCACTTGGTTTATCTTCTAGCTTTTCTCTCAAATGTCTTATATGAACCATAATTGTATTATCATATCCATCATATTCATATCCCCAAACTTCCTCACATAATGAGCTTTTACTAAATACTCTATTAATATTTTTGGCAAGAAATAAAATTAGTGAATATTCTTTAGCTGTTAGTGATATATTTTCTTCACCTTTTTTTACTTCTCCTGTTTCCTCATTAATAGATATATTTCCAAAAGTATATATATTAGTTTTAATTTCACTTACTAAACTACCTCTTCTTAGTTGAGATTTAACTCTAAGAACAACTTCTTTGATATTAAAAGGCTTAGTTACATAATCGTCTCCACCAGCTTCTAGCCCCTTAATTTTTTCTTCATCTTCACCCATTGCAGTTAAAAATATTATTGGACTCGTAGAAAATTTTCTAATTCTATCACAAACTTTATATCCATCTATATCAGGTAAATTAACATCTAAAATTATTATATCTGGATTTTTTTCTTTAACTGATAATATTGCATCTATGCCATTATCCACTTCATATATTTGTCTAAATCCTTCTTTTATAAATACTTCTTTTAATAATGTTAATAATTCTCTTTCATCATCTACTAATAATACTTTCTTATTTAATATTTCATCCGTAATCATGATGTTAACTCCTTTTTAATATTTAATCTATTAGTTATATTTTACCATAACTATTTTTTATTTTATATCTGACTTGGTAAAGCTCATGAAATCTAGAAAAAACATCAAAATAGATATTAATATGGATATACATAGTATTATATTTCTTTCAAAATCACTTATATTTCCTCCAAATATCATAATTGAATATGTCCAAGGAGCATAAATCCAGAATCTACTTTGTGCTATAAATATATTTGTAATCAACATAATAATTCCAATTGAAATTAATGGTATTATACTTGAAAAGTTTCTCCCAATTATAAATAATAAAATTAATATAGGCAAAGTTGTTATAAAAATTTGCATTCCGTATGATAATATTTGGAAATTGAAACTTATACTTTTATTCAAATAAAATTCAGATAAAACTATACAAGTAATATATGATAATATTGAAATACTTAATGCAATCAACATCACTTTGTATTTTGAAAAATAAATACTACTTTTCTTAATAGGTAAAAGCATTAATTGTTTCCAACCACAATTATCATTTTCAACTTTAGTTATCACACATGCTGTATATATATTTTGAAGTGGTAAAAGGAATGATAAATAAGCAATTGCTGAAAACATAAATATTTCTTCATTAATACTTATTCCAACCATACTCCCCATTGTCTGTATTCTTTTCATTATTGCTAGTACTACTGGTATTGGGATAATTATAGCTAAAAATAATAAATAGCTCTTTTTAATTTTTAACAATTCTACTTTTAGTAATTCCACGTTTATCCCTCCATCTAATAAATTTTCTTATTATTAAAATAAGCTTTAACTAACAAAGAGCCTATTAATAATATAGATATTGATATAATTAAAACTAAAGTTATTTCATTTTTCCCTTGAGTTATTGAAAATAAGGAAAATCCATATGGATTAATATTTTTAATAAAGAATCCATTATAATAGATATTTGAAGAAACAACACTTAGCACTGCTGATATGCATAAAGATATAAGTAAATTTTTATTTTTCAAATTTATAAATAAGTGTATAATCATTATTACTAATGATGATATTAATTGTATTACAAACATAACGATTAAAAACTTCCATGGTATTGGCTCTTTAAACTTAAATATTATTCCTACTATTATTAAGGAAATCATATTTAAAAGTAGCATTATTGTAGAATAAAAGCTTGCTACTATATATTTTGATATTAATATATTACTCCTTTTTATTGGTTGAGTTAATAAAAATGTCCATGAATTATTTTTATATTCACTTTCAAATAATGTAACTAAAATCAATGCAGCAAACATAGGCATAAAATCATTGAAATACAGTATTCTTTGTTCTTTAATTAGAACTTGCCATGATGTTAAACCTTTTTCCATAGCTTGAGGTAATAGCCAACTTTCATATCTTATAAAAAAATCTATACATAAGAGGGCTGCTACACCTAGTGGAATTGCTAATATAAATAGAATTACTAGATTTCTTTTTTCTTTACTAAATTCATTTTTTATTAAATTTACTAACATGACTTAAACCTCCTTAGTTAATCCTAAGAATATTTCCTCTAAAGAGCTTTTTTCTTGTGATAAATAGTTAATATCATATCCTGCCATAATAAGTTCTCTACAAATGGTAGATGCAGATATACTATTTCCTTTAACTTTTAATGTTCCATTATCCTCTTGAACTTTATACTTTCTAGAGATAAGTAGCTTAAATACTAACTCCTTATCCTCATGATTTTCTAGACGTATTAATACTTCATTAGTTGAATTTTTCTTTAAGTTATCTAATGATCCTTGATATAATAATTTCCCTTTATTTATTACAGCTACTTCTGTAGCAACTAATTCAATTTCACTTAATATATGACTTGAAATAATTATTGTAATATTTCTTTCTTTAGCTAAATATTTTATTAAATTCCTTATTTCTATAATTCCGGCCGGATCTAATCCATTAGTTGGTTCATCTAAAATCAAAAGCTTTGGATTTCCCATAAGTGCTTGTGCTATTCCTAATCTTTGTTTCATACCTAATGAAAACTCTCTAACCTTTTTATTTTTAGCATTCCATAGACTTACTAATTTTAACTTTTCTTCTATTTCACTTTTACTTAATTTTAGTACTCTTCTTAATATATCTAAATTTTCATAAGCTGTTAAATGTCCATAATAAGAAGGACTTTCAACTAAAGCACCTATATTCTTTAATATTTCTTCTCTATCATCCTTAATTGATTTTCCAAAAACACTTATTTCTCCACTATTAGGTTTTATTAATCCTAATATCATTTTTATAGTTGTAGATTTTCCAGCTCCATTTGGACCTAAAAAACCATAAATTTCTCCTTCTCTAACCTTTAAATTTATGTTATCTACACTATTTACATTATTAAACTTTTTAATTAAATTTTCTGTTTTAACAATATATTGGCTCATAACTACTCTCCTCTTTAACTTTATGAGCTAATTATATATGGCCAATCTTAATGTTGATTTTAGCTATCCTTAATTCTACCTTAATTTAATATCATCCCTAAGGCCCAACTATTTTCCAATTATATATTAAGTTAAGACTTCTAAATTTGTTGAGAATAAATTTGTATATAAGAGCAGTATTTTCTATAAGGTTGGTATTACTAATGGATATGAAATTATTAATATAATTAAATATGAAACTACTAAACATGATAAATTTACTTTAATTAAAATTTGTAATTTGTGATGAAATTATAATTGATTTGATTTATTAAGTGTGTAGAACTGAATTTTTTGATATGACTTTTAAAAAAATAACTTTAAAATGGCTGCTTCACAATAATTGTGTAACAGTCATTTTAAGTCTAGATCATTTATATATAAGTTATAAAAATATAAAGAATGTATTATTATTTTCTTATTAATATAATTTGTACTTAACTTTATATTATATATATAACCTTATATATTTAACTTAAATTATATATCCATAATTATTATATAACATTTAACTATAAAATATAGGATTTTGATTTCTAGACCTATAAATGTTATAAATTATTAATTTAAATTTACATATTACTTTTAATATAATCTTGTACTTCATCTACATTAATTGCTAATACTATTGCCATTTCTTGATATAACTGCTTTCTAGCACTAAGCATAATATCTTCATCTGTTTTATTAAGTTTTTTACCTATTAAACTTTTTTCATTTTCTTCTAATTTTATAGAGTTTATAACCTTTATCAGATCCTCAGCATTTCCTTTTTTAATGATAGCCTTATATTCTTCAACTTTCTTTCTTGAATCTTCTATTTCAACAATTTCATTTTTAGAAATTTCTCCAATTAAATTCATTATTTCAACTTTTGTCATAAGCTCTCTCATTGATATTTTTTTATTGTTTACAGGAATCTTAATAGTCATCCTATCATTATAAACTGGAGATAAAATATAATACTCCAATTCCTCACTTCTCAAGGTCACTTTTTCTATATCTTTGACCATACAAACTCCATTTGAACCATATACAACATAATCATTTATCTTAAACATAAATTTACCTCCTTATGTATTTGATTTATAATGAAAAAGGTAGTCCCTACAGCTAAAAACTTTTAGGAACTACCTGTTGTATACTAATTATAACACAAATATATTAACATTTCTCAAAATCCTTCTAAATAATATAAATATTTATCTAATTTATTATAAAACATACTTAATTATATATAATCCCCATTAATCTCCTAAGTAATAAATTAATACATGATAAAATACTTATTTTACTATCCCTCTAATTTAAATTCCCATATACCATTTTCAGTTTTTTCTACTGAAACTTTATATATTTTCTCTTTATTTGTAAGATCAATATTAAATTGTTGACTATTAAATGTATTATTATTCTTATCAGTAACGCTTAATACAAAGTCATTACTCATTATAAGCAGTTTCATATTATCTCCATATTTTATTAGGCTACTATCTGCATAACTAGCTCCACCAGACGAATTATTTGTTTTATAACCAAAGTTTTTTATAGGCTCTTTACAATTATTGAAAACTATAACATTATATTCCCTTACTTTATCTCTACTTTTACAACTTGAACATCCTATAAAGAAAATACTTACTACTAATAATAAAATAGTACTAATTAAAACTATTAAATTCCTTTTCATACATATCTCCCTTCCCGTTATATCTTATATAATAATTGAATATTTATAGTAAGTCAATAATATTTTATTGTTTTTCAATAAAATATTATCCTTTTAGAATATATTTCATACTTTAATAGTTAAATTTTAACCTACTGAAAGATATACTTTATTAAGAAACATAAATCAATCTGAATCTGTGTAAGTTTTATTCGAATTTATAATTAAAGCTAAAAAATAAAAGAGTTCTCAAAGATAACTTATAGTTTTCTTTAAGAACTAGTTAAATTCTAATACATAATACTTTCTTTAATACTATAAATACATAAGATTTAAATATTTACTTCATAATAATTCATGATTGATTGCTCTTTAAATCCACAAGCTTTATATAAATTCAATGCATTTTTATTTCTTATTTCCACATCTAAACCAACTGTATTTATATCTTCTTTCTTTAAGTTATTCAAAACTTCTGTTAATGCTGCCTTTCCATATCCTTTATTCCTAAATTCAGGAATTATTCCAAATCCACTAATAAAAGCTGATGTTAATTCTTTGTCAACTTTTATCTTACCAATTATTTTATTATCTAATTGAATTAAATAAGTTATAATATTATTTTTTTCCTCATCTTCTGGTAATATTTGTTCGCTACTAGCTAGTCCAAAGAAAATTTCATTTAAATTTTCTATTTCACATATATCTTTATTTTTTGCATCTTTTAAAATAATATTTTTTTCACTAGGTTGTGCACTCCAATTTGTACATTTCATTCTGCACTCAGAAAATGAATAGTTAGATTTTATACTTTTTATAAATTCATTTGCAGCTTTTGATTTATCATCACAAAGCAATAATATATTGTTAAAGTTCCTTTTTTTACATTCATCTAGTGATATACTTAAAAGCTTAGAAAATATTCCTTGCCTTCTGAATCTTGGATGAACCATTCCATTTATTTCTGCAATATTTCTTCCAAAACTTGATATTCCTAAATAACCTATTAATTTATTATTTACATAATATAAAAACTCATTTATATCATTAGGAGATTTTTTATACTCCTTATAAACTTGTGCTCTATACTCTAATTCAAGCTTTAAATTTACCTCATCTTCTTCTATACAAACATCTTCTAACTCTTTTATTCTATTATTTTCTTCCTCATTTATATATTTTTTTATAATAATACGTCTATCTAATAATTCATTATTTACATTATCCATTAATTTCACTCCAATTTAAGTTTATTTTTTTATTTCTTCTTCATTTACGCTATGTATAAAAAAGTTTATTTTGAATTTAAATATTTTTTATATTATATCAAATTATTCCGAAAATTTCCCCATAATAACTGTATTATACCAATTACCATCTTTATGAATACGATCATTTATTAATAATCCCTCTTGTACAAATCCATATCTTTTATATATCTCAATTGCTTTTTTATTTGTTTCTACAACTGTTAATGATATCTTTTTAATTTCGGTATTTTTTACGCATATTAGTACACTTTCTATAAGTGCCTTACCAATTCCATATCCCCAATATTCTTTTAATATGCATATTCCAAATTCTGCTTTATGTCTAAATTTACTTAATTTACTTCCTTCACACCTCGTGAATCCTACTATCTTTTCCTCTGCCTCTGCTATTAAAAATATATTTGTTTTAGATATTGAGTCTTCATAAATAATTCTTTCAAAGTCTTCTTTGGTTAATAACCCTTCCCCTGATTCCCTATCAAGATTTTCTGTTTCTCCATCTATCTTAACTCTTAATTTAGATAATTCTTCAGCATCTTCTTTTATTGGACAGCGAAGTATATACCTTAGATTTTTCCCTTTTATTATTTTATCAGTAATAACCATAAAATTCCTCCATTAATATTATTAATAAAAAAATATCGTACTATCATTATAAGTAATACGATATCTCTTGCTATTTATTCTCTTATATTAACCAATGATTTGGTTTGCTAAGGGATTCAGGTAATTTTGTATTAACATCACCTTTAGCACTATTAATTTGAGCTTGGGTTATAAAAATACTATTTCTTAAATTAGCTCCGCTTAAATCTGCATCTCTTAAGTCAGCACCAATTAAATCTGTCCAACTTAAATCTACATTTTTTAAATTTGCTGCAATTAAAAAGGCCCCACTTAAATTTACACCTCTTAAATCCTTTTTTCTAAGATCAGCTCCCATAAGATTTAAGCCTCCGCCTAAAGCTTTTTTACCTTTTAATGATTTTTTATCACTATTAACTTTTAACCTTAGGAATTCACTTGTTTGCAAAAGCAACTTATTAACTCCCATTCTAGTTAATATTAAATCTAATTTTATAATTGACTTTGCTTCTAAATTTGTTATATTCTTTATTTCATCTATTTTTTTAATCAACATTTCTTTATTAATATTGTTATTATATTGCAATCTAACAGCTTCATTAAGGTACCAAAGCATTTCATGAAGTTGCTTCATAATAATGAAAACATCAAACATTTGCTTTGAAGATTCAGGCTTTTTCTTCCAATCATGTCCCAAATAAGTAACTTGAGCTACCTTTTGACCTGCACCAATACAGTCATACGCTATACAGCCCTTTAATCCTTTTTTATTTAGCTCTCCATGAACTTTACATTTAAAATCTCCTTTTAAATTAATGCAAGGTTTTCCTGCATCTTTATTTACAGGGAATCCATCAATAGCTGAAAAGTATAATGCAACACAACATAGCCCAAAACACTTTTCACAGTCAGGCTGTAGCTCTTTATAATTCATTTTTATCCATCTCACATTCATAAAATATATTATGTTAATTATATCATAATATAAAATAAAGTTGTTATGAATTTACCATAACAACTTTATTTTTTCTTCGGGCTGGAATTTATTTGAATATAATAGAGATTATAAAGCTTCAGCGTTTATAACAGAAACTCCAGTATCAACATTTTTCTTCTCTATTTTTTCTCCTGCTAATACTTTAGCAGCAGTTTTCATACCTTCATATCCCATAACATCTGGATTTTGAGCCATTGTACAAAGAAGATGTCCATTCTTTATTAATTCAAGAATCATATCTGACTTATCAAAACCTACACCAATAACTTTTTTACCTGATTCTTGTATAGCGTTACCTGCTCCTACTGTTGAACCTTCATTAGCACCAAATATACCTACAACACCTTGAGTAATATAGTTAGCAGCAATTTCCTTTGATTTTGCAGCATCACCTTCACCATATTGAGTTTCTAATATTTTAAAACTTGTACCATCAAAAGCTGAACGGAAACCTTTTTCACGTGCTACAGTTGAAGCTGTTGCAGAGTTAACATTTACTATACCAATGGATCCCTCAGTAACTCCTGCTTTCTTTAAAGCATTTATCATTTCTGTTCCTGCTGTTTTTCCTGCTGCTTCATTATCTGTTGCTAATGTTTGTTCTGCTGGAAAATCTGCTGCAGAGTCAACATAAATTATTTTAACCCCAGCATTTTTAGCTTCTTCTAGAGCTTGAGTTACAGCATCTGGTCCATTTGCTGCTAAAAGTATTGCATTTGCTCCTCCTGCTACTGCATTATTAATTGCTTCAATTTGCTTAGCATCGTCTTTAACATCTGGTGCTAGCCAAGTATATTCAATATTTCCTAGTTCTCCAGCAGCTTTTTTAGCCCCTGCATCTACGTTAACCCAATGTTGATCCATTTGGTCCATAGTAATTAAATATACTTTACTCTTTCCTTCTGACTTACCGCCAGTTTCTTCTGCTTTTCCACTACATCCTGTTAATACTGTTCCTAAAACTGTTAATCCTAAAACTAATGATATTAATTTCTTTTTCATTAATAAAACCTCCTATTTTTAATTAAAGCTTTCGCTATAATTTCTCAACTTTATTTTCATTATTTTCTATTACCCTCTTTTTATCGTTTGTTAATTTAGATCTTCTAAATTTCCCACTTCTAAGTATTATATCTAATAATACAGATACAACTACTATTATACCAATTACTATATTTCTTATAGCTACTGGTGCACCTACAAATTGTAATCCATTTTGTAATACACCCCAAATGGAAGCTCCTATTACAGTTCCAAGTAAAATACCTTGTCCACCAAGGGTACTTACTCCTCCTATTACGGATGCTGCAACTGCATACATCTCATAGGTATTACCTGCATCCATTGTTCCCATCCCACTTGTAGCACATATAACTAATCCAACTATACAAGCACAAAATGCACTTACAACATAAGCTTTTGTTGTTGTAGCTGCTATATCTACACCTGATAGCTTAGCTGCTTCAACATTACTTCCAATAGCATAAATATGACGACCGGTACGAGTTTTACTTAAAATAAAATTGAAAACAACCCATAATAAAATTGCAATCCAAATTGTATTATAAAGTCCTAAGGTTTTCCCATAATAAAATAAATTTCTAAAACCTTTTGCTGCATTACCAATTGAATCTGTATTATAGTTATTATTTACAATTTGAGCTATACCTCTTGCTATAGTCATTGTACCTAAAGTTGCAATAAATGGTGGCAATTTACATTTTGCTACTAATGCTCCATTTAAAACGCCTAGAAGTAAACAACATACTAATGTAATTAATACAGCAAGCATAGGCCCTACACCCTTAGTCATAAGAGTTGCTGCAATCATACAGCTCATACCAACTACTGAACCAATTGATAAATCAATATTTCCTGTTATTAAAACATAGGATTGTCCAATACCAATTATTAGTATTGGTGCTATTTGTCTAAGTAAATTACCTACATTTTGACTTGAAAAGAAAATAGGATTTAAAATACCAAACACTACACAAAGAATAATAAGCCCAAAGGTTACTGTAATTACTTGCCCCATACCTCTCACTTTAAATAATTTTCTCATTGCTCCTTGTTTTTCAACATTTTCCACTTTTAACCCCTCCTTAGCTTAATTAACTAAATCCTTACTTTCAAATTTAGTAGCGTATTCTAAAATTAAATCTTGGGTAGCGTCATTTATATCTAATTCTCCTGTTATTCTTCCATCACACATAACTAAGATTCTATCACTAATTCCCATTATTTCTGGTAATTCAGAAGATATAAATAATACGCCAATTCCTTCTTGCTTTAATTTGTTCATAAGATTATAAATTTCAACCTTTACTGCAACATCAATACCTCTAGTAGGCTCATCAAAAATTACAACTCTTGAATTCCTAGCTAACCATTTACCAACAACGATTTTTTGTTGATTACCTCCTGAAAGACTTCCAGCATTCAATTCTATACTAGCTAACTTGACTTTAAAATCATTAACTGCCTTATTAGTCATTTCTTTTTCTTTTTTCTTATTTACAACTCCAAATTTACTACAAAGTAAATCTAAATTTGGTAAGGAAACGTTTTCTCTAATGCTTAATTTTGTACATAATCCATCTTTTTTTCTATCTTCTGGAGCAAGAACTATTCCTGCTTTAATAGCATCTAAAGGTTTATTTATCTTAATATTTTTACCATCTAAAATAATTTCTCCAGATTCTTTTGGATCCATTCCAAAAATTGCCCTTGTTGTTTCTGTACGTCCTGCTCCAACTAAACCTGCTATACCAACAATTTCTCCTTCATATAGATTAAAATTAACATTCTTAACTGATTTTCCAGACCTTAAATTTTTTATCTCTAAAATCTTTTTCCCTCTCTTACATGTTACTCTTGGGAATTTTTCTTTTATTTCTCTTCCAACCATGTTAGAAATAATTTCAGTCATTGTAGTATCTTCAAAATTCATAGATGTAATATATTTTCCGTCTCTCATTATTGTAACTCTATCAACTATATGTTGAAGTTCTTCTAATCTATGAGATATATATACTATGCCACAACCGTCTTTTTTTAACCTTTCAATAATTTCAAATAACTCATCAATTTCTCTAGAAGTTAATGCAGATGTAGGCTCGTCCATTATTAATATTCTTGCATTTGTTGAAACTGCTTTAGCTATTTCTATCATTTGCTGCTTAGATACTGAAAGTTCTCCAACTATAGTATCTGGTGGAATATCAATATTCATTCTATCTAAGATTTTTTTTGCTTCCTTATTCATTTCTTTATTAGAAAGAATATCTAAATGAGATTTTTCACGCCCTAGAAAAATATTTTCTGTAACAGAAAGATGTGGGCACATGCTTATTTCTTGATGAATAATCGCAACTCCTAATTCTTGGGCTTTTTTAGGAGTTAAATTTCCAACATTTTCTCCTAAAATTTTTATTTCACCATAATCTCTTGTATAAACACCACTTAATATTTTCATAAGAGTTGATTTACCTGCACCATTTTCTCCTAGTAGTGCCATAACCTCTCCAGCTTTTAAATTAAAGCTTACATCATCTAATGCTTTTACCCCAGAAAAGCTTTTTGTTACATGCTTTGCCTCAACTATATAATCCTCCATTTAAACCATCCTCCCTACTGCTTCTCTTAACATCTTTAGTATAACATTTCATATTTTTTACAGTAAGGGGGCAAACTTTGGATTTACAGGGTCATTTTTTTGTTCTTTAAACGTTTACTTTATCTATATAATTAAATTCATTTCTATCATATTCATTTCTTACTTTTCCCTCTTCTATAACAATAAGATGATCACCAAGAATTAATGAATCTTCAAGAGCTATTCCAATAATAATAACAGTAATACCTCTTTTTTTAAGTTCATTTATCAAGTTAATTATATGTTTTCTTAAATACATATCCGCGCCATAAAAAGGCTGAAAGCAAAATACTATTTTAGGATTGTATAAATGAATTCTATAATAAATAAGACTATATAAAGCTGTAAGTGATAAATTTGAAATATCTTTTTCATATATATCTTTTCCTACCAAAGGTTCATATTCATTTACAATACTTTTTCTAATCCTTCTACTTAAAGAGATTCCATTTTTCTTCCTATCTATTAAAAAGCATAAATTATCCATATAACTCATCTCTTCAAATATCATATTTTTAATTGGTTCTTCTCCAATAAAAGCTACACCATTTTTTATAATATTAATATGTTTTTTCTTAAAATAATTATTTCCTTCAAAAAGCAAACTTCCTTTGATTGGTTGTAAATTTCCATTAATAAGGCTTACTATTTCTTCTAGTGCTGTATTACTTAAATCTAAAATTATTGTGCATTGACCTTTTTTTATTTTGAAGTTCATTCCTTTTAAATTTTTAGTCCATATATTTTTAAATTTTAATATTCCTTCCTTATTTTCTTCTATAAACTCATTGATCTTAATTTCATTAAAATCAATAATATAAGGACCAATCTTTTCTTCAGTAAAGTCATTCTTGTTTAGTATTTTTTGTATCCTTCCATTTTCAGATAAGTATAGTCTATTGCATATTTTATAAGCTTCTTCATGATGGCTACATATATAAATAAAGGCTATTCCAGCCTCACAATAATATTTAATAATATTCTGAAATTTTATTAATTCAGTTGAACTTAAATAATTACTTAAGTCCTTAACTACTATTAGCTTAATTCCTCCTATCATAGCTTTTAAAATTTCTACGACACATCGTTCAAAAGCTGATAATTTACGTACTATTTTATTTCCATCAATATTAATATTCAATTCAGTCATAAATATCTTAAGTTGAGAGTTAAGTATATTTCTATTAATTAAATACTTTTTGAATCCTTTACGAATTACAAAAACATTATCTGAAACTGTTAAATCATCAACTAATCTACTTTTTTTATCTATAATAGCAACCTTATTCCTCCTTTGGCTGCTATACTCATAATTATTTATCAAAACTTCATCAAAATAAACCCGGCCATAATGTATCGGGACATTTTCACAAAGCAATTCAATAAGCGCTTCCTTGCCATAGTCATTAAGAAATATTAGTCCCATGATTTCCCCCTTTAAAACACGTAGATTAAAGTTATCTAGGACTTTTCTTTCTTCCTTAAATTGAATTATATTTTCTAATCTCAATATTTCTTCACTCATAAAATTACCTCTAGAAACCTTCTATTAATGGTAGGGTTATTTCAACATCTGTTCCTGCATTAACCCTACTATAAATTAATATTCCGTACTCTTCTCCAAATAAAAGCTTTATTCTTCTATTTACATTAACTAAAGCAATGCCCCCTTTTTTTTGGTTATTTATATTAATATTATCAAAGGAAATTATATTTAACTTCTTGTTTAACTTTTTAAGTAACTCTTCTTCAATCCCTGATCCATCATCTGAAATAGTAATTATCATACGATTTTTAGTGGTTTCAATTTTTATACTAATATTTCCATTAGTAATTTTTTTCTCTATTCCATGATAAATGGCGTTTTCTACAATTGGCTGCAAAGTTAGTTTTGGAATTTTATATTTTAAAATCTTTTCTTCGTCTTCTCTATTTATATCTATTTTTAAATTTACTCTTTCTCCAAATCGATATTGTTGAATAATATAATAATTTTCTATATTACATAACTCATCTTCTAAACTAACTAAGTTTTCCACATTAGAAATTGTGTAACGAAAAAAAGTTTCAAGTGCTTCTGTCATTTTAGCCACACTATCTAATCCTGCACTTAAAGTTTCACCTCTGATTCCTTCAAGAGTATTATATAAAAAATGTGGGTTAATTTGATTTTGTAATGCAAGATATTCAGCTTGTTTTTTTGAAGCAGTAATTAATTCCTTTCCTTGAATAACCTCTTTAAATTTTTTAGTTAGCTCTTCTATTTCAGGGCTTAGAAATGTATTTTGATCAAATATACCTTGTATAGTATAACCTTTAGCAAAAAGTTTTAACACCTTAGAATTCTCTTTATATGGTACATATATATACTTATAACTTATATAAGAAATAATAATAAAAATAATATAACTAAGCCCTACAACTATCACATATTTTTTTTCTATAAAGGATATAATCATAAGTATTGTAAGTAAACTAGCTATAAAGCTTTCCATAGTAATATACATATATAAAATGTTTTTTGAGATATACTGCTTTTTTTTATTTTTCATAATTACTCCTTTATGAATATAATTTTCTATATTCATTTGGCTTTATTCCCGCAATTTTTTTAAAACTTTTTGTAAAATGCTTTATATCACAGTAACCTACCTTTTCACATATTACTGCTATGCTTAAATTTGTTTCTTTTAAGAATTCTTTAGCCTTATTCATTCTTGTTTCTGAAAGATATTCTAAGAAATTTTTCCCACTTTCTTTTTTAAACAGGTGACTAAAATAAGATGAGTTAAATCCAACAAAGGAACTCACTTCCTCTAAACTTATTTGCTTCATATAGTTTTGTTTTATATATTCCTTAGCTACACGAATTGGTTTAGTATCAGCTTGCCTCTTGCCTTCAATAATTTTATCTAATGACTTTAAAAATTTATTTTTTAAATATTCAAATATTTCTTCAACAGAACCACAATTATTAATGTATATACTAAATTCATTACTAAATTCATTTTTATTTTCTATTTCCATCATATTATTTCTTACTAAAATAACATATATCTTGAAAATTTCATTTACTGAATCAATTATCTCCTCTCCTGATATGTTTTGATTTTCTACAAGCATTTTCTTAAATTCATCTACAGATGCTATTAATAAATCTTTATCTAAAATTTCAATGGACTTTTCCATAGATTTATTTAATTCACTAAGAACTCCTGTAATATATTGATGATTATCTCTAATCTCAACGTTTTCAATTAATTTTCCTCTTCCTAATAATATTCTTTCTTCCATTGCATAATAAGCTACTCTAAAAGATTGATATAGCTTACTTAAGTCTTCAACTATACTACCTATACCTAGAGTTACCTCTAAATCCATAAATATATTTTTTTGTATTAATAGTTCATCTAAAGCTAATTTGAGTTTCTTTCTAATTATTTTCTTACAACTTTCTTTATAATTTAAAATACAATATCCTACACTATCTTGAAAATATATTTCTAAATCGAAACATTCTGAAAATAAATGATTATTAAATATGTCTGTGGCCTTTGACTTCAAAATACTAATTTTATTTTTTTCTATTTCTTTAACTCCAAGATCTATTTTAATAGTAACTATTTGAAAGTTTCCTTCTTGAAATTTATAATGATATTCTTCATTTATATTTTGAATTTTCAAATCTAAATTTTGTATAGATTTGTTAAGTAATATCTCTGTGAAAATCCTAGATCTAAGCTTCTCTATATCAACCTTAAGACGAGCTTTTAGCTTTTCTTCATTAGTAAGCTTATTCATTCTATCTGCATATTTCTCTTTCATCTTCTCTAGATTATTAATAAGTTCTTCCTTTTTTATAGGTTTTAATAAATAATCACATACCCCATACTTAATAACCTTTTGTGCATATTCAAATTGTGCATATCCACTTATTATAATAAAATCAATATATTCATTTATTTCTCTACAAAGTCTAATTAATTCTATTCCATCATATCCAGGCATACGGATATCAGTAATAACTATATCAGGTTTCTTTTCTTTGACTTGTTCTAATGCATCTATTCCATTATGTGAAATCCCTACAACCTCCATATCTAATTCATTCCAGTCTATAAGCTTATATATAAGTTGACATACCTTTACCTCATCATCAGCAATTATAACCTTCATCATAATAAAATTCTTATTCTCCTTTATTTATTGTTTTCATAGACTTACAGAACTTTCTTGCATTATAAATCAAATAATTCAGATTCTACATACATGCAAACAAAATGATATACAATTAAATGATATTCTTGAATAAGATAAGTTTCTTTTTCTGGAGCTATAAATGAATAGTCAGATATTTTAGATATTTTTCCTCCATCCCTACCTGTAAATGCTATTGTTTTAGCTCCTATTGCTTTCCCTGTAATCAATGCATTATAAACATTAATTGCATTACCTGAAGTACTAATTCCAATCACTATATCACCACATCTTCCATACCCCATAACTTGCTGAGCATAAGTTAAATCTGGATCTACATCATTATTGAATGCTGATATAAGAGCTGTTTGAGTATTTAAGCTAATTGCTGGTAAAGCTCTTTGTAATTTTTTTGATATATCTTCTCCATATTCACCATAAAGGCTCTTGAATCTTTCAATTAACTTTTTTTCTAAAGGTCTTTGCAATAAAAATCCCTTCATAAGTTCCCCTACTATATGGTCTGAATCTGAGCTACTTCCACCATTACCACATATCAAAACTTGTCCACCATTTTCATAACAGTATGTTATTGCTTCACAAATTTCTAAGATTTCCTTCTTTATAGGAATTAATTGATTATTACGTTTAAAAAAATCTTCTAAATTCTTTTTAGTTCTTGCTTTCATCTTATCCCTCCAAATTTGAATAATATTCTGCTATAACTAAAGCTGCAACATCCCCTACTGATTCAGATAATTTACTTGGCACCACTTGACAAACTTTTCTACTTATAAGAAGGGACTCTTCCTCTATAACTTTATTTGCCCATGGCCAAATTTCTTCATAGCACCTAACAAAAATACTTCCAATAACAATTTTTTCTGGGTTTAATAAATCTATTAAAATTGATAATCCCTTACCTAAATTTATTCCTACTATCTTTAAAATTTTCTTTGCCACTTCATCTCCTTTTTTAGCAAAATTCCCAACCTTCTCAGCTGTTAAGTTTTCTATTTCAGATAAATCAGGACATATGGCTGGTTTATTTCCTCTTTGTAGCTCTTCAAGAATTACACTTTTCGCTAATTGAGCAATACCTCCTCCACTACAAAAACCTTCAAATGAACCTATTTTCCCATAGCCAACAGGACCAAACTCACTAAGTCTTATATGTCCTAATTCTCCAGCCATATCATTTGTGCCTGAATATAACCGGTTATCTAAAATAAGACCTGCTCCAAGGCCTGTACCAAAAGTCATGAAAATCATGTTAGAAGTTCCTCTTCCTGCGCCAAGTTTCCATTCTGCCAAAGCACAAGCATTAGCATCATTACAAAGCCAAGACTTTAACCCTGTTTTTTCTTTAAAATACTTTGTTATATTAATGTTGTCCCATCCTGGTAAATTAGGTGGCGACATTATTATTCCCTTTTTGCCATCTAAAGGCCCTCCACAGCTAATTCCTATTCCCTGTATTTCATCACCACTAGTTAATCCTTTACAAAATAAAATATCTTTAACTAAAGCATCCATCATTTCTTGAGGTAAATATTTTTTTGTCTCCTTAATATTACATTTATAAATGATTTTTACTTCATCTCCGGATATTTCGCCTAAATTAACAGCACATTTTGTTCCACCTATATCAACACCAATTAATAACATAATAGTTATCTCCCTCTCAACATTATTTTGTATTATATCCTTATTTTAACATTACCTCAATTATTCCACTACTTCTCATTTACGTAAAAAAGTTTACATAAATAATCATATTTACTCAATTTTTAAATTTTATACTTTTACATAATAAAAAACTGACTTCCACTTGTGTAAAAATCAGCTTTCTTTAACTCTTTATTTAATTTACTTACACCATTTTTATTCTTTATCATATCATTTTAAAAATAACTTTATTAAGTCATATATAAGGAAAAAGATTTATGTAAAATTAAATTACACAAATCTTTTTTTGCTTTTTACTTAAATTATTAAATTTCATCTTCTACATTTGCTATTGATTTGGAATCTAGCTTATTAAAAATTGTTTCTACAAAGAACCCAATTAGTCCAAATATTGATATCAATATATATGCTCTTTCATCCTTTGATAGAATAAAATTTAGTAGTAATCCAATCATGAATATAATTAAGTATATATTCTTCACTTTCCTTTCCAAAAATAATCTCTCCTTTTATATTAATAGTTAAATTACCATTTCATTTTCTTCTAATTAACAGATGTAAGTCATTAAAATTATTATCCTTGCTTATCATCTATTTTATATATAAAATATGCTTCATCAATTTTTACAGCTATAGCTTTATCTTCTGTTTTTAAGCTATATATTTCTGTTTTTTCTTTTAAAAAAGTTGCATCTCCATTCCTAAACCTATACCTATCATTGGTAACCTTTTCAGAAATATTAAACCTTACTTCTTCTATTTTTTCATCAATTAAATTCCCTTCCACTATTTCTCTTACATAGTCACTATAATATATGCTATTATTTATTTTTATGCAATCAACCCATGAAATTTTTGATGATCCAAATCTATCTAATCTAAATAAATATCCCATTATAATTATACCTATTAAGACAAATATAATTCCTATTGAAAATTTGATTCTTTTATTCAATTTATCTTCTCTCTTTTCAAAAATAGTTTTATTATTATTTACTATTGAAATATATTTAATTATATACCAATTATTGGCTTATATATAAATAATAACATATATATCTTTTGTTTGGATAGTAATAGCTTTATAAAATTATATAAATTTATATTTTAAAAAAAATTTGTGTGTTATAATATTTAATAAAATAAAATTATTAAAACATTATAGGTGATAACAATGAATTTAGATAATAAATCTTTAGAAATTAATAAAGATAATTATATATTTTCTAATAATGAAGATGTCTTATCCTCTGAAATTATAAATAAATATTTAAGTGAAAATAATAATGAAGATGTCTTATCCTCTGAAATTATAAATAAATATTTAAGTGAAAATAATAATGAGTTTAATATAAATGTATATAAAACAATTAATTCTACCAATACAGCAATAAAAGAACTGGCAATTAATGGAGAAAAAGAAGGTGCTGTAATTATTTCGGAAGAGCAAACTGAAGGCCGAGGAAGATTAGGTAGAAGGTTCCATTCACCAAAGGATACAGGAATTTATATGAGTATTCTTTTACGTCCACAGATAAGTGCTTCAATATCATTTCTTATTACTACCGCTGCTGCTGTTGCTGTTGCTGAAGCTATAGAAGCTGTTTCTGATAAGGAAGCTAAAATAAAATGGGTTAATGATATATATTGTGACAATAAAAAGGTATGTGGAATATTAACAGAAGCATCTTTTAATTTTCAAAGTAATACAATTGACTATGCTGTTTTAGGTATTGGTATTAATGTAATGGCACCAAAAGAAGGCTTTGCAAAGGAAATTAAAGATATAGCAACTGGAATTTTTGAAGATTATTCTCATACGTCCATTAATATTAGAAGTAAGCTTATATCTGAAGTTTTAGACCGCTTTTGGGATTATTACAAACATATAGAAGATAGATCTTTTCTGAAATCTTATAAAATGAGATCTCTATTAATTGATAAAGAAGTAACTATATTTTCTAATAAATCTTGTGAAAAAGCCACTGTTCTTGAAATTGATGATGAATGTAGACTTAAAGTCAAAATGGAAGATGGTACTATTAGATTATTATCTTCTGGTGAAGTAAGTATTAAACTATAAAGAGCCTAGGAAATCTAGGCTCTTTGGACAGTATTTAGTTTTGTATGTCTTTTTCCCATGGATTAGGATAAAAAATAAGTTGTAAAAAATTAAACTTACACTCTCTATTATTATCTTTTACCTTTTTGAGTTATTTTGTGTTTTTCTCCTTTATTATCATATGTAATCCATTCACCAATTGGTTCTCCATTTTCAAAGTACCCTGAACGTTTAATTGTACCATCTGGTCGATACCATTCCCAATATCCTTCTGGTTGATTATTTACAATCTTACCTTTAGACCACATAGTAATTCCGTTAGCATGGTATTTAATTGTATAGCCACCAATTACTTCTAATTTCTTTTCTTTAACACCATTAGGATGAATCAGATCACATTTTTCATTATCCATAGACTATACTCCTCTTTTCTTATAAGTTGATAAACACAGCATATTCACTTTTGAATAATAAGTTATTCATATAATTAGCTGCTTCTATATATTAACCTTGCAGGCCATTTTCTTGACGTTCCATGTTTTCAATAACAACATCATATATATCTCCTAAAGAAGCACAATACTCAAGTACCCTCCATGGAGTATTAGTATGAAAATGAACCTTTATCAAATCTTCATCTCCAACTGCAAGTAAACAATCTCCCTCAATATTTTTAGTTATATATTCATTAATTGCATCTTCTGAAAGATTATTCCCCTCAATTAATAATTGAGTATCAAATTTATATTCAAGCATATTTATTCTCCTTTCAAGCTTCAGTTTCCATATTAGTTAAATGAAATCAATTTAACTTAATATTATTCTGAATAGATTATAACATATTTTTTAATTCTATTCTATCTGCTTCAAGTGCTGAAAATGTATCCCTATATGACCAATCCCAAGAATTATTATAGATACAATCATCCAAATTACCTTCCCATATACTCCTAATAACAAAAATGCCATAATAGGAAGAGTTGCTCCAGGAACTGGAATACCATATAAACTACGATAGAAATTTTTCAATGTAGGTTCTCCTGTAAAATACCTAACCCAATATGCCTCATATAAAACCATTAAAATAAATGATAGGATTAGCCAGAGACTCCAAAGAGAAAAAGTAGTAATATTAAAATCTGAAAAAATTAAAGCACAACATGTTACAGCTACTTGTCCAACACGCTCAAATATGAGCAATATTTTGTTTTCATTGCTATAATCATAATTTTCTGGCTGATGCTTTATCCAGATAATATTAGGAATAAATAACATCAATAAATAAACTAATCCTATATATGAAAATCCTATATGTCCTAACATATAATTTCCTCCAAAACTTAACTTATATATTCATATTCAACTCTTTAACATTTTTTATTCTTATTAATTTATCTTCATAGCATAACAGCATATTTTCATATTTATCTCGCTTATCTTCAAAATCTTTTGTCCACTTGAACATATTTTTTAACATTTCAAAGGTAGGATTGTAATTACATTTTTGATATTCTCCAATCAAACTAAATCCAAATAGATAGCTTATAAAATAAGTAACCCATTTTCATCGTATTTAAAATTAGGTCCCCATGCAACTTCCCAATAATAACCATCAAGATCACTAAAATATGCATGATATCCCCCCCAAAATACATCTTGAGGTTCTTTAACTATAGTCGCTCCAGCACTTCTAGCTAACTCAATAACTTTATCAACATCTTCTTTAAATTCTACATTATATGCTAATGTGATACCTGAAAATCCACTATTTATTTTTGGAGGATTTTCTTCATTTATATCCTCAGCTAATAAATCTAAAGGATAAAGCTCAAATTTTGTTCCTGCTGTATCAAAGAACACTACTTTTGGATTGTCTTCTTTTTCATCAGTTTTAAATCCAAGTCCATCTCTATAGAACTTTATCGCTCTTTCCATACTTCTTACCCCTAAACAAATACATGTAATTTTATTCATTCTCAATCTCCTCATATAATATTTTTATAGCCAGTTTTTATTTTTTAAATAATTATAATTTATCTATTAAAGTATTCCATGTAAGTTCTAGAATCCCTGTCATATTCTTGGGCTCATTTGAAACATAAGTTACAACTGCATTCTTATCTGGCAAAATCACTACATAATTACCATATAACCCATCCATACGATATGAACCATTATATGAATTCATCCACATTTGATAGCCATATCCTTGATGATGATCTTCTGTTGCAAACTTTTCATTAAAATCTTTTGTTTGAATCTGAACAGATGTTGCTTGCTCTATATAACTTGAAGGAATAAGTTGATTTCCATTCCATATTCCTTTATTAAGTATTAGCTGCCCAAATCTGGACAACTCATCAGCTGTTAAATACACCCCAGAAAACCCTTGTGGAATTCCCTTTGGGCATGTATCCCATTTAGGTTTCGGTATTTGTAAATATTTAAATACCTTTTCATTTAAGTATTCATCTAATTTACTTCCTGTTGTTATACTTATAATCTTTGAAAGCATATAAGTTGCTGAATTATCATATATAAAACGAGTACCTGGTTTAAATATAATTGGCTCATTAAAAAATAATTGAGATATATCCCACTCCTTATCATCACTCCAGTCAGCTTTCATTACAGGACACTCTCCATGACCACTTCCCATACAAAGCAAATCATGAATAGTAATTTCTTTTAAATATTCATTCATAGGTATCTCTTTTGCCTCAGGAAAAAAATCTATAATCTTATCTGTAAGATTAAGATATCCTTCACTAATTGAAATTCCTACTGCTATTGATGTAAATGTCTTGCTTACAGAATATAAAAGTATTGGCTTTTCTTCTTCAAAATCATATTTTGCAATTATAT
This sequence comes from Clostridium sp. C8, assembly GCF_001010885.1. Lineage (NCBI taxonomy): Bacteria > Bacillati > Bacillota > Clostridia > Eubacteriales > Clostridiaceae > Clostridium > Clostridium sp. C8. Next base: position 264,064 of record NZ_LBMX01000082.1, read on the forward strand.
TTCCATTTTTCCTAACAACAACATTAAGCACGTGAAGGTTTTGATCTTTTACTGATACTATTAAATCTTTTAATATTTCATTATTCATTACATTATTCTCCATTTATAATTCATTTTATATATATTATATAGGCATCTAACATAAAGCTTTCACTTCATTAACAAGTTCCTCAAGTATTTCTACTCCTTTTCTTGTATTACTTTCATTAAAAGAAATTAAAGTAATAAGCTCATCTATTCTTTTCTTATAATTTTGCGGCTTACTTTTAAAAGCATCTATCATTTTTACTGCTTTTTTCTCATTAATACAATACTCATTATTTAAAGCAAATAAAACTTGATTTAAGGAAGAAATACTTCTGAAGCAATGACCACAAACATATGAAATATCATCTTTGTCTATATTTGATTTAGCAAACATTAGAGAAAAAGAGGCTTCAAACATATACCAACCAATTATTGCATTTCTTAAATTTTCTGAATAAGGTATAGTTTTTTCTTTTAATTCGGTAATTTTATTTTTAGGATCATCTAATATCTTACAAATTGCTACTTCTCCCATATACATAGAGTTTAAATAAGCATGTGGATGTCCTGTCTGATAATTTGATGAAATTTTTCCATTTAAACAATCATCAATTACTTTCGATACACGTTTTACATCACGAAATATAAAATCTACATGATATCCTTGAATTACTAGCCATCCTCCTGCATTTACCCAAGGACCCCATTCTCCTAATGAACTAACTAAATTTATTCTATGTTCATCATCTAGCTTTGTAGCAATTTTATCAATTTCACTAACTTTAAACCCCTCTGATTCATTGTAATATATACCGATATCAATATCAGAATCTTGATGGTTTGTACCTCTCGCTCTTGAACCTCCTAAAACTATTCCTACAATACCAGGAATACCTTTAAGTTCGGTAGTTATTTCATCTAAAATTTTTTTAATAATCATATTTATCTCCTATATTTATCTTAAATTAACAAATTGTCATTTATTGTTTATGATTTTATACAACTATTTTTTTATATATTTTGGATTTATTCTTGCCATTACGTATTCATTTTCATATTTACCATTCCTAATAGCTGCAAGGCGTTTAAGCCCTTCCTTTTCAAAGCCTAGTTTTTCATAAAGGTGAATAGCCCTTTTATTATCTTCAAAAACTCCTAATTCAACACGAATCAGCATCAACCAGTTGTCTGCAACATCAAGTAAAGCTTCCATTAATGCAGTTCCAACGCCAATATTTTGATAGTCCTTATGAATCATAATACCTATACTACCACTATGTCGCGTGCGAGGATTTGCATTTATCACTAAACCTGCAGTACCAATAATAATTTCTTCACCATTTTTATCCTCTATTACAGCTACAAATTGGTGATGGTTGCCATCCATATTCATAATAAAATCCTCATTACGTTTTACTCTCTCTGATGGGATGCCAAGTATATTTTCAAACACACCTGGCATACGCCTAAGTAAATTTATTCCTTTTCCATCTCCAATATCTATTGGTCTTATTAAAAACTTCATTCTAACTTGCCCCCTATGCTATTTATTATAAATAAATTTTAAACTCCTCTTAAAATAATTCAATAAGCTTTATAAATTTCAACAAATAATAATTCGTTGTTAGTTATTATTATGATATAATATGTATATTATATTTTATATAAAGGAGGTTAATAAAAGTGAAATATTTCATTATTGAAGGTACATTAAACTCTACTTTAGAAATAGATGAAAGTGTTATGAAGGAACATATAGCTTATTCTCAAAAAGCAATAGAAAGAGGTGTAACATTAATAACAGGACTTAAGGAAAATATGAGTGGCGGAATTTTAATCATGAAAGCTAATTCTATCGAAGAAATCAAAGCTTATTTAAATTCTGATCCACTTAAAATTTCTGGTTCTCAAGAATATAATATTATAGAATTTACTCCTCACTATACTCATCCACAAACTAATGAATGGTTTGATAGATAAATTTAAATAATCAAATGATAATACTAATAGATTAATACATTTTTAAGGGAACTCTTAGATTTCCTTAAAAATGTATATAATTTATAGGTATTATTCATAATAAATCCTATCTATTAAATTATCTTCTTGCCTTTCCAGATATATGATCTATATTTACTTTTATAACTTTAGTTTTTGAACCTGCATTTTTAATATATATTTTACCCTTTTCTATATAATCTGGTGAATATTTATTTATTAATTCCAAAAGAACTACATTTTTTTCATCATCAAAAACTTCTTTTGCACTCCCAAAGATTATTACACTTTCATATTTAGTGCTAAACTTATCTGGCAATACATTTGTTTGTCCAACTACACAAAAAGATACTTTATCATTATTTTTCAAGTTTTCTAACTTATGTCCTTCTAATGCACTATGAAAATATATTGAATCATTTGTATAAATATAACTTAATGGAACCCCATAAGGATATCCATTTTCATTCATCGTAGATAAAACTCCATATTCACACTTTTTTAATAGTTGTATTGCTTCTAACCTATCAATTTTTCTATCACTTCTTCTTATTCCATTAAACATATTAACTCCTTCATAATCCCTTTTAATATAAACTATCACGTTTTATTCACTTATAATTTTTCTAAATATATTGTATTTCCTTATTAATATTATTCTTATCTAACATTTTTCCAAGCCAACAATCTTTATATTCCATATCATCATCAATACAAAAGTTCATTTCAACACAAGTATTATTTTCTAATATATTTTCATTTAAAATTCTTATCAAAGCTTCCAATTAGTCTGTCTCCTTAAATGATTTTAAATTTCTTTTATTCCAAAACCTATCCACCTGCCATCAATATCTTCAATAACAAACTCTTTATTACAATAATCAGTATGTGATAATTTACGAACAATTTTAGCTCCTGAATTTTTTAATTCCTCTTGTAAGATTTCTTGATTATTTGTTATAAAATATGCATCATAACCATATCCATATAGCTTTCTATTTGGAATTACTTCCTGTCCATTTGATTTTGTCAAAATAATCTCAGTAAAATCACGATACAAACAAATATGTGGTTCACTTACATCAAGATATTCTTCCACTCTGAATCCTAGTACCTCTTTATAATAAGCTGCTGTCTTTTTTATATCAGATGTTGGGAAAACACAATGTAACATATATAATATTTCTTTCATAATATCTACCTCCACATGAAACTATTAATCTATAGCTGCTCTATAATAGATGTGTTATAAGGTCATTTTATAATTTTATCATCTTACAACACTTGTCTATAATCTCATTAAATACCCCTTTATCAATATCTTTAATTGATAATAAAGGATTTGGTTCACCATAATATTCATTAACTCTTTTTTCAAACCAAGTAACATCATGCCATTTATCAAATTTATATCCCGTATTATGATAAACTCCTAATTTATTAAATCCAAAATACTCGTGTAATTTTTCACTATTTATATTATTAGATGTAACTACTCCATATATATTTTGAATATTTTGTAGTTTAGATATTTCAATTAAAGCCGTATAAAAAGCTTTTCCTAACCCATAATGTAGATATTTATTATCGATATAAACAGATAACTCAACATTCCATTGATAAGCTGCTCTTTCTTTATGCCTATATGAATATGCATATCCAATTATCTTTTCATCTAAAGTACAAACTAAATAAGGATAATCTTTTGATATTTTTCTAATACGATTTTTAAATTCTTCAATTGCTGGTACTTCATATTCAAAAGTTATTATTGTATCCCTTATATATGGTGCATATATTTGTAAAATTTCTTCTGCATCATTTTCACTAGCGATTCTTATTTTTATATCCATTTTTTATCCTCCCAGTATGCTTCAGTTTTATTTTTATCTTTATTGGTAAAATCTTAACTATTTTATATAAATTACACTTCTTTTTTGGTAATTATATCATAATTATAGATTTAATGTATATCCTTCTTTTGTTATATAATTTCTTCTTATTTATTATATTTAATACTTATTTACGAGTATTTTATTTAGTTGTATTATTTAATTAAAATTTCTTTATTTCAAATCTATAACTAAATAAATTTCTATTTTTTATAAACTTATGTAATGTCTAATTTATGTATAGAATAAATATAATATTTGATATATACTATACATAAAGTAAATATTTGTAAAAGGAGTGTTATAAATGAAATTTGTTAGAGTGATTTCACTATGCATGTTAAGTATATTTTTAATTGGTTGCAATAAATTTCAAAGTAATTATAAACTTGACCAAAAGAATCCTCCTATAATTAAAAATAACAATGAAACTGAGTCCTCAGAGAAAAATAAAAATAATGTAGACATGAAAAATATTATCGAAGATAGAGATAAAATTGAAATTCCTGATAATAGTAAGAATGTTTCTAATCCTGAATTAAGAAATAACACCTTTGTAGATAAATATATACAGGGAATAAATTTAATTAAGGAGTTTTGTAAAAATAATTTCTTAGATTTAAAGTATGTTGAACCTATTGAGGATAGAATCAGTAGATTTGATGGTGAGCATGGTGTTAATCTACTAGAAACTTTATCATCACAAGGTGCAGAGACAATTAAGTATTTTACCGAAAATGAAGTTTTAAATGTTGATCTAAATATTAGTATAACGCAAATAGATCCAAGTTTAAGAACTCCTGAAAACAATACTTTTTCTGATATAATATATAAAGCTTCAATAGAAAATATAGACGAAAACTTTAATTTTAAGGATTCAAAATTAAATGAATTTAGAAACACTTTAGTTGAAATTAATAATTTGAATTATGAAAAGATAGATAGCTATATAGGAGATATGGATTCTAAGAAAATTAAAGACTATATGGTGTTCTTTAATAAAATTGATGATGATAGATACGAAGTTATTAGAATAGAAAATAATAACTGCTATTACAAAATTGTCTATGATCCTAAGCTTTAGGATCATCTTAATAATGAAGAGTTTAATTTTAACTTTAATATCCTTCATAATAAACTAAAAGTGTAGTAACCTTTATAATAAGTTAATATACTTTTAGTTTATATACTATTGCTTTTCTTTATTCCTCCATGCATAAGTATCATATTATTGATAATAGCTTTTTTACAATATCAACAGACTTATTTGCTGCCATTAAACAATTAGATTCAAAAACATCTACACCACTTTCATCTTCAGTATCTGTTATTGACCTTATAGCTATAAAAGGAATTTGATTTACATAACAAACATGCGCAATACTTGCTGTTTCCATATCTACACAAAGCGGATCATACTTAGATATTATTTCACTTCTCCCCTTATCATCTATAAATGCTTCTCCTGTAACTATTTTCCCAAATAATATATTTTGACTAAAAATGTTATCATTAACTATTGTCCTACATAAAGATAATAAATTCTTATCACTTTCAAAATATATAGTTTTCATCCATGGATGATATTCTGTTAATATTTCTTCAGCAACATCGTGATATACTACTTCTCTTGAAATAACTGTATCTCCAATACCTAAGCTTTTATCAATTGCTCCTGCTACTCCAGTTACAATAATATTAGTTATTTGAAACTTATCTATTAAAATTTGAGTTGCAATTGCTGCGTTAACTTTACAAACACCACAATATAGTGCAACAACTTCTATATCAGCATATTTACCAATATAAAATTTTAACATTGCATGATATTCTAATTTCCTATTTGAAATCTCATTAATAAAAGGTCTTATTTCATCTTCTGAAGGTGCTATAATTCCTATTCTCATAAATTCATCTCCCATTTAATAATTAACTTATCCTAATTTATTCATTAATCTTTATATAACTATATAACCCTTTGAGTCAATTGTAAATATATTCCTCATATTTATCAATACTATCATATTATTTAATAGTATATGACTGAAAAAGCTACAAGCTTAAATGAAGTGAACTCCATTTAGTGCTTATAGCTTTTTATTTAGTGCAAATCACCTAATATTCTGATTTTACTTTTTATCTATTACTTTCTTAGATTTATTTTCTAAAATTACTTTCCCCATATATATCATGCATAAGGATATAATTATTAATAACAATGAACCATTCACATTACTACCAGTTTGAGGTAAACTTCCTGAGTTATTATTTGTGTTACCATTATTATCATCTTCATTATCTTTTATAACTGTAACATTTATTTTTTTAGAAGTACTGGCACCCTCGCTATCAGAAACACTGTAGTTAACTATATATTCTCCAGCTTTACTAGTATCTACAGTATTTTCTTCAACCTTTATAGATGCTGTTAAATCTCCATCCTCATCATCATAAGCTGTTACATCCTTTAATGGATTAAAATCTTCATTTAATTTTATTGTTTTATCATTTGCAGTTATAACAGGAACATTATTAATAGGTTCTTCAGGTATATATATTCTATAATTTTCTATTTCTGCTTTAAATTCTTCTGATTCTTTATCAACTATTTCATATAATTCTTCCAATGTATATTTACCTTCTCTTACATAGCTATTTCCTGTTAGCTTATCTATAAAATTAGTACTTAAATATTGAAATTTATCTGGATACATATCTCTAACTGTATATAACATAGCATAACCTGTCTTAACACCATTAAAATTATCTCTATCTGTTACATATAATTGTACTCCACCACAAACTTGATTTTTTCCGGTTGGATAATTTGCAGTATCTAATGCTGAGTACTTTGAAAATTGTGGTGTAAATGAAGCTGCTCTAAATTTCACTCCTGGTAAATTCAAAGAATTTAGTTCATTAGCTAAATCTATAGGATTTATCCATGGCGCTCCTATTAATTCAAATGGCCTTGTTGTTCCTCTTCCTTCTGATACATTGGTTCCTTCAAATACACAAGTTCCTGTATATACTAAAGCTGTATCTAATGTTGGCATATTTGGTGAAGGCATTACCCATGTATCTAATCCTGTTTCATCATAGTACATATCTTGTGACCATCCACTCATTTTAACTACTTTTAAATCACAATTGATATTAAATTTATCATTAATATATTGTGCATATTCACCAACAGTTAATCCATACCTTTGAACTATTGGATACATTCCTACAAAAGAACTAAATTCAGTATCAAGCAAATTACCTTGAACTTCACTAGCTATAGGATTGGGTCTATCAAATACAACAAAAGTTTTATTATTTTCAGCACAAGCTTCCATTGCATATGCTAATGTATTTATATATGTGTAGAATCTAGCTCCTACATCCTGCATATCATAAGCTAATATATCTACATTTTGAAGCATTTCTGTAGTTGGCTTTTTAGTTGTACCATATAAACTATAAACTGGAAGTTTAGTAATATTATCTACCTCATTTCCAACACCATCTCCAGCTTGTGCATATCCTCTAATACCATGCTCTGCTGCAAACAATGCTGTTAAATTAGTCTTTTCGTATAATACATCTATAGAGCTTTTGAAATTACTATCAATACCTGATGGATTAGTTATGAGCCCCACTCTTTTATCTTTGAATATCTCTAAATTATTATCAATATTATCTATACCAAGCTTAGTACTATTGTTATCGTCTTCATTTTTGTTTGATGCTTTGTAAATATAGTACTTTTCTGTTTTAGTCTTAAAATCATTAGATTCATTATCAACTATTGAATATAATTCTTCTAATGTATATTTACCTTCCCTTACATAGCTATTTCCTGTTAGCTTGTCTATAAAGTTAGTACTTAAATATTGAAACTTTTCTGGATACATATCTCTAATTGTATATAACATAGCATAACCTGTCTTTACAGCATTAAATTTATCTCTATCAGTTACATATAATTGTACTCCACCACAAACTTGATTTTTACCTGTTGGGTAATTTGCCTTATCTGCTGCTGAATATTTTGAAAATGTTGGAGTAAATGAAGCTGCTCTAAATTTAACACCAGGTAACCCTAAAGAATTTAGTTCATTACTAAGATTCATTGGGTCAATCCATGGAGCTCCTATTAATTCAAATGGTCTCGTTGTTCCTCTTCCTTCTGATACATTGGTTCCTTCAAAAACACAAGTACCAGTATATACTATTGAAGTAGTTAGTGTAGGCATGTTTGGTGAAGGCATTACCCATGTATCTAATCCTGTTTCATCATAATACATATCACGAGTCCAGCCTTCCATTTCTACAACTTCAAGTTTACAATTAATATTAAATTCTTCATTTATGAATTTTGCATATTCTCCTACTGTCATCCCATATCTTTGAACTATAGGATACATTCCTACAAATGAACTATAATCAATATTAAGTAAATTTCCTTGAACCTCACCTCCAATTGGATTTGGTCTATCAAACACAACAAAAGTTTTGTCATTTTCAGCACAAGCTTCCATTGCATATGCTAGTGTATTTATATATGTGTAAAATCTTGCTCCTACATCTTGCATATCATATGCTAATATATCAACGTTTTGAAGCATTTCTGCAGTTGGTTTTTTAGTTGCTCCATATAAACTATGAACTGGAAGTTTAGTAACTTCATCAACTTCATTCCCTACACTATCTCCAGCTTGTGCATTACCTCTTATTCCATGTTCAGCGGCAAATAATGTTGTTAAATTTGTTTTTTCATATAATACATCTATTGAACTTGTAAAATTACTATCAACACCAGATGGATTTGTTATTAATCCTACTTTTTTTCCTTCAAAAATATCTAAATTCTTATCTAAATTGTCTATACCTAATTTTACTTGTACATTACTACTTGCATTTACAGTTTTTATTTCTTTATCTTGAAATAATACTGTAGAAATTAAAAATCCACATGTAATTATTCCAAGTTTTCTTTTTAACTTTAAATTCATTAAATTATCCCCCTATTTAATAATAATTTTTCAGCAATTAATAAAAAATGTATGATAATCCTCCATGCTAAGTTTTAAAAAGTCCAACAATATAAACTTTTGTACATAATAATATAAATAGGTATAATAAATACCAAATCTTTTATCATAGGTATTTCTAACTAACATTTTTTATAATATATAATTATTAAAATAATTTTCCCCCTCTCTTTTTTAATTTTTGAATTGTCTCTATTAATAATTAAAAATACGCCTTATAAAACCTTTTAAAGATAGTATCATAGCTAACTTATAGTAACAACACTACATTTACATTTATTACCATTGTAACATTTTAGAAATTAAGTTTCAACACTTTAACTTTTAAATATTATTCTATTTCACTTTTTTAATATTTAAAATAAAAAATCCCAAGTACATAAAATACTTGAGATTTTTATATTTATTGCAGCTCAAAAGCTCCTGTATAGAGTTGATAGTATTTTCCTTTTTGCTGTATTAAATCATCATGATTTCCACGCTCTATTATTCTTCCTTGTTCAAGAACCATAATTACATCTGAGTTCTTAACTGTAGAAAGTCTATGAGCAATAACAAATACTGTTCTACCATGCATAAGTTTATCCATACCCTCTTGAACTATTGCTTCAGTTCTTGTATCTATACTTGAAGTAGCTTCATCCAAAATTAATACTGGAGGATCGGCAATAGCAGCTCTAGCAATTGCTAAAAGTTGTCTTTGTCCTTGTGATAAATTTGCTCCATCTCCTGTTATCAGCGTGTCATATCCTTGTGATAAATGTTTAATAAATGTATCTGCATTAGCTAACTTTGCAGCTGCAAATACTTCCTCATCAGTTGCATCTAACTTACCATATCTAATGTTATCTGCTATTGTTCCTGTAAATAGATGAGTATCTTGAAGTACTATTCCTAGTGATCTTCTTAAATCATCTTTTTTAATTTTATTAATGTTGATTCCATCATATCTGATTTTACCATCTTGTATATCATAGAATCTATTAATTAAATTAGTTATTGTAGTTTTTCCTGCACCAGTTGCTCCAACGAAAGCTACCTTTTGACCTGGCTTCGCAAATAGTTTTATATTATGAAGAATTATCTTTTTATCATCATATCCAAAGTCTACATCATCAAATACCATATCTCCTAGCATTCTTTTGTAAGTAATTGTACCATCGCTATGAGGATGCTTCCATGCCCATATACCAGTACGTTCTTTTACTTCTTCTAACTCTCCATTTGGTTTTACTTTAGCATTAACTAATGTTACATATCCGTCATCAGTTTCATGATCTTCATCTAGAAGTTCAAAAATTCTTTCTGCTCCTGCAAGCGCCATAATTACAGAGTTAAATTGTTGTGACATTTGTCCTATTGGCTGATTTAAATTTCTAGTAAGTTGTAAAAATGACGCAAGTGCACCTAAAGTAAATCCTCCAACACCGCCTATGGCTAAAAGACCTCCCACAACTGCAGTAAGAACATAATTTATATAACTTAAGTTACCCATTATAGGCATTAATATATTTGCAAAAGTATTAGCTTTATAAGCACTATCGCATAAATCATCATTTAATTTATCGAAATTTATCTTAGATTCATCTTCATGACAAAAAACTTTAATAACCTTTTGTCCTTCCATCATTTCTTCTATAAATCCATTAACTTTTCCTAAATCCTTTTGTTGTTTTCCAAAGTAAAGTGAACTTTTACCTCCAATGGTTTTTATAACTTTAAACATTACGAAAATCATTACTAGTGCAACAAATGTAAGAGGAATACTTAAAATTATCATTGAAATAAATACACTAACTACAGTTATTATTGATGATATTAATTGTGGTAAGCTTTGACTTATCATTTGCCTTAGTGTATCTGTATCATTAGTATACAAACTCATTATTTCTCCATGAGAATGAGTATCAAAATATTTTATTGGTAAACTTTCCATATGCTCAAACATATCATCTCTAATTTTCTTAAGACTTCCTTGAGCTACAACTATCATAATTCTATTATATATATAAGTTGATAATGTTCCTATATAGTATATTACCGCCATCATTCCTATTGTTTTTAGTAATGGCATGAAATTAGGACTTGATTGTCCTAAAAATGGTGTAATATAATCATCTATTAAAGTTTTGAGAAATAATGTACTTGCTACAGTTGCAAGTGAACTAATTAATATACAAATTATAACTATTAAAAACTTTAGTTTATATTCCTTGAAGACATATTCCAAAAGCCTGCTTAATGTCTTCATGGGATTTTTACTTCCTTTTCTAGCTGACATTTTTCCTGGTGCTCCTGGGCCATTACTTCTTACTTTTTGTACATTATTAGGCTTCATCTTCACCAGCTCCTTTCACTTGACAATCATATACTTCTTTGTATATTTCATTTGTTCTTAATAGTTCTTCATGAGTTCCAATTCCATCAATTTTACCATCGTTTAATACTATTATTTTATCTGCATCTTCAACTGAAGAAATACGTTGTGCAATAATTATTTTGGTAGTATGTGGAATTGATTGCTTGAATGACTTTCTAATTAGTGCATCAGTCTTTGTGTCTACAGCACTTGTTGAATCATCTAAAATTAGTATTTTAGGTTTCTTAAGTAATGCCCTTGCAATACATAATCTTTGCTTTTGCCCACCTGACACATTTGTTCCACCTTGTTCAATATAAGTATCATATTTATCTGGGAAATTTTCTATAAATTCACTAGCTTGTGCAGCATTACACGCCTGCACTATTTCTTCATCAGTAGCATCTTTATTACCCCATCTTAAGTTTTCATTTATTGTTCCTGAGAAAAGCACATTCTTTTGAAGAACCATTGAAACTTCATTTCTTAATGTTTCAATATCATAATCTCTAACATCTAATCCACCAATTTTTAATGATCCACTTGTTACATCATAAAGTCTTGGAATAAGTTGTACAAATGTTGACTTTGCACTTCCTGTTCCACCTATGATTCCAATAGTTTCTCCTGATTTAATTTTTAAGTTTATATTTTCTAAATTTAAATTATCTTCTTTTTTCCCATAGCTAAAATTAACATTATCAAATTCAATAGAACCATCTTTAACTTCATATATAGGATTTTCAGAGTTTTTCAAATCACTTTCTTCTTCTAATACTTCAACAATTCTTTCTGCTGATGATTTTGCCATTGTAACCATAACAAAAACCATTGATATCATCATAAGACTCATTAAAATGTTACCAGCATATGTGAATAAACTCATAAGTTCCCCAGTTTTCATATCGCTTGATACTATCATCTTTGCACCAAACCAAGAAAATAATAAGATAATTGTATACATAGTAAATTGCATTATAGGTGCATTTAAAATTATTATTTTTTCTGCCTTTATAAACATGTTATATAAGTTTTGTGAAGCCTTATGAAACTTATCTATTTCATGATCTTCTCTTACATAAGCTTTTACTACACGAATACCTGTTAAGTTTTCCTGTACACTTGCATTTAAATCATCATATTTTCTAAAAACCTTTTTGAAAATAGGATGAGCATTTGAAATTACAAAATATAAAGAAATTCCAAGAAATATAATTGCTCCTAAGAATATTAATGCCATTCTTGAATTAATATAAAAACTCATTACCATCGCAGCTATAAGCATAAATGGCGCTCTTGCAAATGTTCTAATAATCATTAAGTATGCATTTTGTACGTTTGTTACGTCCGTAGTTAATCTTGTTACTAATCCTGCTGTTGAATATTTGTCTATATTGGAAAAGGAGTAATCTTGTATTTTATAAAACATTCCTTTTCTTAAATTTTTTGCAAATCCTGTAGATGCCTTAGCTCCAGTTTTTCCAGCTAAAGCTCCAAATGTCAGAGATACAAAAGCCATAACTAGCATAATTACTCCAAGTATAGTTACATATTTCATATCTCCCTTCTCTACCCCATTATCAATAATCATAGCCATTAAAACAGGAATAATTACTTCAAGTATTACTTCAATTGCAATAAAAGCAGGAGTTAAGATAGAATCCTTTTTATACTCCCTAATATAACTAGATAATTTTTTAATCATACTATTCCTCCCTTTGTTAGATTTCTAACTTTAAAATTAAAAAAATTACTTTATTTTATTAGTTTCCCACCTATAACAATAAAATTCTCTATTTTAAATATTTACTTTTGTTAGGTTTCTAACTAAATACAATTAAAAAAATTGCATTACTCTGCAATATTTTTAGTTAACTTTTCCAATATTTCATTAAACAATTCAAGCTCCTCTTCTTTTAAAGAATTAAAAATTATAGATTCTACAATTTCTATTTCTTTATGTACAGATTTATGAACTTCTATTCCTTTATCAGTTAAAATAATCTTTTTAAGCCTTGCATCTTCACAAACACTTATTCTTTTAATAAGCCCATTTTTTTCCATCAAAGAAAGTACACTTGTTACCGAAGAACGTCTAATATCAAATTCTTCTTCGATTGTTTTTTGAAAAATATCTCTTTTAGGTGCTTGATGAGATATAAACCCCAGAATTTTTGCTTGCATACTGCTTATCCCATATTCTAGTGATACTTTTCCTATTCTTCTTTTAATTTTATGAGACAAAATATTTATTTTTCTTCCGATATGTTTTACTTCACTCATTAATTACACCTACACTTTTGTTAGACTTCTAACTAATTATATAACTATTTAATCTACTTGTCAATTTATTGATTTAATTTCTAAAATATATTTACATAAATAATCTGAATTTCATATCAAATAATGTTTTATATTGTAGTAATTTGAAAATAAAAATGCTAAAATATAAGTGGTATTTTTTATTCTTTGGAATTTAATTAAAATTTCAATTTAATTTTAATTATTATTCAAATATATAATTAATTTTTGGGGGATATCATGAAATTTAAAGGTAAAAACATTAAAAGTAGCAAAGTAAAAATGTTATTATTACTACTTCCTGTAATTATTATTTAAATGCTTGCATTAGGATCAATGAGTTATTTAACTTCAAAACAAATAATAAATAAAGAAATTGAATTAAATATGAATAATGAACTTGATAAAAAACTACAGGAAATTGAAAAAAGTTTAGAAAGACATAAGAAAATATCTGAGAGCTTAGCTAAGGTTGCTCAATCTTCATATTCATCTTTAACTAAAGATAATTTGTCTAGTATATTAGTAAATTTAATAGAAACTAATGATGAAACCTTTGGTGCAGGAATATGGTTTGAACCATTTAAGTATAATAAAGAAATTGAATTCTTTGGACCTTATGCTTATAAAGATAATGGAAAAGCTATATACTCAGATCAATATACTAATACTAATTTTACATTAGATGATTGGTACACATTGGGAAAAGCTACAAATGAAAAGGTTGTTTGGACATCTCCTTATTATGATCCCGTTACTGATGTATCTATGTTAACTTGTACAACTCCATTTTATGATTCAAATAATAAATTTATTGGAGTTTCTACAGCTGATATAAATTTAACTACTCTGCAAAATAACATCAAGAATATGAAGGTTGGAAACAATGGTAGAGCATTCTTAATTGATAAAGATGGATTGTATATTGCTGATGCAGATGAATCTAAGATAATGAAAACAAATATAAAAGATGATGAAAATTCTACACTTGCTGATTTAGGAAAGAAAATTTTATCTGAAAAAAGTGGTCAAGGAACCTTTAGTGATGATTATGGTATTGAAAAAGTATATTATAAGGCTATAGATGAAACTAATTGGACTATTGCTATATCCATTCCAGAAAGTGAAATTTATTTAGAAGTAAGTTCTCTTATGAATAAAATTGGTGTAATAATTTTAATATCAATTTTATTGGTAGTTATAGTTATTGTATTATTTGCAAATTATATAGGAAAAATTTTAAAGAAAGTTAATAATTTTGCTATGAAAATGGCAAATGGAGATTTAACAGATCAACTTGATATAGAAAGTAATGATGAATTCGGACAAATGAGTAATCATTTAAATAAAATGTCAAAAAGTATTCATTCTATTATAGAATCTGTAATAGAGAATGCAGAAAATATAAGTGCTTCTTCTGAAGAGCTTTCTGCAACTGTTGAAGAACTTTCTGCCAAAACTATAACAATTAATGAAGCTGTTAATACTATAGCAAGTAGTATGCAAGAATCTAGTGCTACTACTGAAGAAATAAGTGCATCTATTCAAGAAGTAGATTCTAGTATAAACATTCTATCTTCTAAGTCTATGGATGGAAGCAATAATGCTAGTAAAGCTAAAGATAGGGCTAGTGTAGCTAAAGAGATTAGTAAAAAAGCTAAAAAAACAACTAAAGATTTATATATTCAAAAAGAATCTAATATGAATAACTTAATTAAAGAGAGTTCTGTAATAGATACTATTAGGGTAATGGCTGAAACCATATCTTCTATCTCTGAGCAAACTAATCTACTAGCACTAAATGCTGCTATTGAAGCTGCAAGAGCTGGAGAACAGGGAAAAGGATTTGCTGTTGTTGCTGAAGAAGTTAGGAAACTTGCTGAACAGTCTTCTTCGGCTGTAGTAGAAATACAAAATACTATAGAATCAGTAAAACAGGTATTTATTAAAAGTATAGATACTGGTAATGATTTATTAAAATTTATTAATATAGACATAATGAAAAACTATGAAGAATATGAGCAAACAGGAAATCAATATTATAATGACTCTGACTTCGTAAGTAATATGTCAGATGAAATTGCTGCAATGTCAGAAGAAATTACTGCTACTGTTGGACAAGTAACTGAAGCAATTCAAAATATGGCTGAATCTTCACAAGAATCTACTGAAAATGCCGATACTATAAAAGAAAATATGAATGAAACAACAAAAGCAATAGAACAAGTGGCTCAAACAGCACAAAGTCAAGCTGAGCTTGCTCAAAAATTAACTGAAATAATACAACAATTTAAGATATAGATATAAATTTTATATTTACTTTATCTAATAGATAAGTAATATATTAATTAACATTTATTAAACCAATGAGGTCAATATTATCTTAAAATATTAATAGGAGAAACGAATTATTGTTTCTCCTATTTTAATATTTTATCTATTGAAATATCTCTAGGCTCAAATTTAAACCTTCCAATTTCTATATTAGGCTTTGTCTTTCCATGAAAATCACTTCCACAAGTTATTATCATATTATTTTTTATAGCCTTAGTATAAAAATATTCAATTTGCTCTTTTGTATGATAACTACTAAAAACCTCTATTCCTTCTATTCCTTCTTCTATTAAATTATCTATTAAATCTAACTTGTCTTTTAAATTATTCCCTGGATGTGCTATTACTGCTTTTCCTCCATTCTTATGGATTAATCTAATGGCTTCTTTTAAACTTATAAATTTTATTGGCACATATGCTGGCTTTCCTTGTGCAAAATAATCCCAATAAAAATTTACATAAGGCATATCACTCCTATTTCCACCTTCTAAATAAGGTTTTAATATTAATGATTTTCTATTTTCACTATCTTCTAATAAGATTTCTGCTATTAATTCTCCTGTAACAACTCCATTTGATGATCTTTTAATAACTTCATCTTCAAAAATATTTAAATTTGTATATTCTTTTATTAATCTTATTTTTTCTTTTGAAGCCCTTTTTTCTTGACTTAAAATATCTTCTTCAATATTATAGAAATCCTTTGACTTATAATCTATATTATATCCAAGCAAATGTAAATTTCTATTATTAAATGTGCAATCTATTTCTATTCCTGGTATAACTGTTATATTTTTATTCTTACTATAGCTTAAAGCACGGTCTACTGCTCTTACTGAATTATGATCACTTATAGAAATTATTTCAACATTATTTTTTATAGCTCTATCAATAATTTCTTCTGGAGTCAATTCTCCATCATCACTAAAACATGAATGCATATGCAAATCTATTTTACTCATATCCTTCTCCTTGTAAATATCTATATTTTATTATAATTCCATCTATATTATACAATTATTTTATTATAATTAATTTTCAAATATAGATAATTTTACTCTTATGTTTAATTAATATGCTAAAATTTCATATCCATCATCTGTTACCAGTACAGTTACTTCCCATTGTGCAGATGGCATAGAATCTGCTGTATATATTGTCCACTCATTCTCCTGGTCTAAAAACACTTCACTAGTCCCCATATTCAACATAGGTTCAATTGTAAATATCATTCCTGGAATCATAAGCATTTCAGTTTTAGGTTTTGATATATAGCTTATCCAAGGATCTTCATGAAGTTCTAACCCAACTCCATGTCCCCCAATTTCCTCTACAACTGAGTATCCATTTTTCAGTGCATATTGATGCACTGCATATCCCATATCACCTAAAAATCTCCAGGGCTTGACTTGCTCTAAGCCTTTTTCAATACACTCCTTAGCTATTTTAACAAGATTCTTTTTTTCTTCACTTACTTCACCAATACAAAACATCCTTGATGAATCTGAATAATAACCTTTATAAATAGTAGATATATCTACATTAATAATATCTCCATCCTTTAATTTATCTAGCTCTGAAGGTATTCCATGGCATACTTGACTATTAATAGATGTACATGAACTTTTAGGATATCCTTCATATCCTAATGTTGCTGGAATCCCTCCCAATTCTATAGTCTTGGAATGTACAAGTTTATCTATCTCTTCTGTTGACATTCCCACACATATTTTATTTGAAATATAGTCTAATATAGCAATATTAACTTTTCCACTTTCTCTTATACCATCAATTTGCTCTTTTGTCTTAATAATTTTTCTTGATGGTACAATATGACCTTGCATTTTAAAATTAATTATCTTCTTATCAAAATCTTCATGGCAGAATTTATATTTCTTTTGGCTACCACACCAACATAAATCATTTCTCCCTATTTTATTAAGCATATTTTTACCTCTTCTTTAAAATTAGGAGTAATTTAAGTATTAAGTTATCTTAGCTTTTTCAAACAATAAAATTTCAGATGATTGACGTCTATAATTATTTGGTGTATATCCATATGCCTTAACAAAAGCCCTTGTAAATGCTTCCTGGGAAGAAAAACCATATTCTACAGCGATATCTAATACTCTACGTTTTGTATTTTTAATATCTACTGCTGCTAAACTTATCTTTCTATTTGCAATATACTTTTTAAACGTTACACCAACATACTCATGAAATTTTTCTGAACAATAAAAAGAAGAGTACCCAACATAATTAGACATTTGTTCTAAAGTTGGATTTTCTTTTATATTTTCTTCTATCCAATCAACCATATTTTCTATAGTTTTTACTGACAACTTTATCACTCCTTAATTAAATGTTATCATTTTTGAATACATAAAACTTGATATAACTTGTAATAATATCTTACTAAATAGAATTTATTTTTTATTATGGCTATTTCTTAACATAATTAATTATCTCGTCAATATTTTTTCTTCTTGTAAAATCAACTGGCCTATCATAGCATGCTAACATGCCCTTCTCATCTGAAGTTAATTCTTTTTTCATCTTTATTTTAATTTTTAGTAACGTCATTAGATCTTGGCTATCCATACTAATATTATTATATATTTTCCATTTTAGTGCAATATAAAAACTGTACCTCGATTTTAATTTCACATACTAAAATGGAACTAAAATCAAAGGTACAGTCTTTTTAATATTTATCTAATAAATCTATTTTAGAATATTTATTAGGCAATTCTTATTTCCCAAAAACTTGGATTTGACTCAATGCTGGGAAAGGTGATGGATCATCAGCTTTTATTAAATCACTAAATGTTAACCAACTTATCTTTTTTTCTGGGAATGTTATAATATGCGCCTTATCGCTTTTTTCTAGATCACATATTAACTCAGAGTTATCTGAGAATCTAAAAGTAACTTTTACCCACCAGTTATCATGTGGAAAATCTGATCTTGTATATAAAACAATTTTATCTGTAATTATTTCTCTTCCAAAATCAATTTTAAAGCAAGCGTCATCTCTCATGCCTATTCCCCATGATTCATATGGCCATTTTCCATGGTCATGATTTTCACAGTTACCGTTTATAGCGTTTCTAGCTGCAAAAACAGCTTCTCCTCTAGTTTCTACATTTGCAGAAGCATGTGGATACACACCAATAAGGCCTTGCTGATCCATTTTGTTTAATGCTAAATTTCTATAACATTCTACTTCTTCTTTTCTAGCAATTCTTACTGATAATAAATGTTTTTCTCCATAAAACACCTTTGGTGAATAGCTTACTTTCTTCTCTCCAAAAGGAATTTCATATGTTATAAGATTTTCTGTTACATATATTAAAGATTCTCCCATTGCATCATCAATTTCTGCTACAAGATAAATTTCTTTATTAGATGTTTCAATTTGAATCCTATCACCTTCTTTGTATTCTTCTTTAAATACAAGTCTAACTTCATTACATTCTTTATTTTCAGCTTTAATATTTCCATCTTTATCTAATATCTTTAATGATAATTGAATCATAATATCTCCTTAAATTTAGATATACTAACCTAAAAGATTTTTAATATATTCTTTTATTTCATCATTTTTGCAATTTTCATAAAAATATTCCTTAAATTTAGCACCACCTACAGCGCCTCTTAATAAATCTTGATCTATTCTTTGTAAAATTGTTAACATATCTGTATGTGTAACTTTCTTAACTTCATCTAATATTTTCTTATTTCTTTGTTCTGGAATAACTCTATCTTTTGGATATCCTTGCCCACTCCTGCCTTCAAATAATTTTTCAAAAATATATTCAAGATTTAATTCTGCTCCCCATCCAAATCCTTTAGCAAAAGGAAGTGATATCGCATTACCATCATTAATTTGAGCAAACATGTATGCATCTGATGGATCTACAACATGCCCACATAGCACTCCTGGGAAAGAATTACATGCAAGCATTGCTCCTTCTCCTGTTCCACAACCTGTTATTACATAATCTGCTGCTCCAGAATTTAATAATATTGCTGTTAAGATACCATTTTGAACATATGTTAATTGTGCTTCATCTTCAGCACTATACATTCCATAATTAAAAACTTCATGTCCTTTTGATTCTACTACCTTTTTTAATGTATCATATATCATTGAATTTTTTGCTGCTTGACTATTTTCATTTATTAAAGCAATTTTCATTTTTAATTCTCCTTCCAATTATTTCTTACCCCTGGGGTGTAAAATTTACCAATTGGTAAATTTTACACCCCAGGGGAGCACTATTATTGTGGTTGCTTTCCGATATAAGCTAATATACCACCATCTACATATAAAATATGGCCATTAACAAAGTCAGAAGCATCTGATGCTAAGAATATAGCTGGTCCTGTAAGATCATCTGTTGTTCCCCAACGTGCTGCTGGAGTTTTAGAGATAATAAAGTTATTGAAAGGATGTCCCTCAGTTCTAAGTGGTGCAGTTTGTGGCGTTTCTATATATCCAGGGCCTATGCCGTTACATTGTATATTATATTCACCATACTCTGATGCTATATTTTTTGTTAACATCTTAAGTCCACCTTTCGCTGCTGCATAAGCTGAAACTGTTTCTCTTCCAAGTTCACTCATCATTGAGCATATGTTTATTATCTTTCCATGACCCTTTTTAATCATTCCTGGTATTACTGCCTTAGATACTATAAATGGTGCATTTAAATCTACATCTATTACTTTACGGAAATCTTCTGCTTTCATTTCAAGCATTGGAACTCTTCTTATTATTCCTGCGTTATTTACAAGTATATCTATTATACCTACTTCTTCCTCTATCTTTTTAACCATTGCAACTACACCATCTTCATCTGTGACATCACAAACATATCCATATGCTTTTATTCCATGTTCTGCATACGCCTCAATTCCTTTATTAACTAAATCTTGATTGATATCATTAAAAACTACAGTTGCTCCTGCTTCTCCATATGATTTTGCTATTGAAAATCCTATTCCATAAGATGCTCCAGTTACTAAAGCTACCTTTCCCTCTAATGAAAAACTCTTCATAATATCCATAATAAAATCCTCCTAAAATTATATTTAATAGTATTATTTTTATATTTATATAATTATCTTAATTCGCTTAATTTTACAGCATCCATATCATCAAAATCTTGATTTTCTCCAACCATCCCCCAGATAAAGGTGTACGCTCTTGTACCTGCCCCTGAATGTATTGACCAACTTGGTGATATAACTGCTTCTTCATTTCTTATAACAATATGCCTTGTTTCTGTAGGTTCTCCCATATAATGCATTACAAAGTTATCATCCTTAATATCGAAATATAAATAAACTTCCATTCTTCGATCATGTGTATGGCATGGCATTGTATTCCAAACACTTCCTGGCTTTAATTGAGTCATCCCCATAACTAATTGGCAACTTTCAACTTGTCCTGGAAGTATATATTTTCTTATTACTCTATGATTAGATTCCTCTAATGATCCAAGCTCTACTGTTACACAATCTTCTGGTTTTATTAAAACTGTTGGATACTCCTTATGGGCTGGTGCACTATTGAAATAAAATTTTGCTGGATTATTTTCATCTTCACTAGCAAATTCAATATCTTTAGTTCCCATTCCAATATACATACCATCTTTATAATCTAATGAGTATTTTTGCCCATCTAGTGTAATAGTCCCTTTACCACCTATATTAATTACTCCAAGTTCTCTTCTTTCTAAAAAATACTTAGCTCTAAGTTCTTCTCCAGCTTTTAATATTAAAGGATTTACTGGTACTGCAGCCCCTATTATAATTCTATCAATATGGCTATATACCATTTTAACTTCATCTTTTTCAAATAAACTTTGAATTAAAAACTCTTCTCTTAATTCCTTTGTCGTATAATGCTTTACATCTTTTGGTGATGCTGCTGTTCTTAATTCCATCTTTCCTCTCCTCCTCTATATCTTATCTTGTAACTATAGTTTAACATTTTAAATTTTCTATTTCTTGTGATTTCATGTCATAAATATTGCAAATATTGAACTTAAGAATTATAATTATTGTAAATTATCAAGGAGGGATTATTGTGATTGAATTTAATTCATGTGAAGCAGCTATAAAAAGTGCCTTAGAAAATCAATATTTTTCTATTGCTCATTTATATAAAGAAGAAAAATCTATGGCTATGCATATACATGACTCTTATGAAATTTACTACTCAATAACAGGGGGAAAGCAAATTCTTATTGGTAATAAATTTTATGATATTAAACCTGGAGACTTATTCGTTATTAATCAATTTGAAAGTCATTACATATCTAAATTAGATAAAATAGTTCATGAGAGGATTGTACTTTCAATTGAGCCTGATTTTTTAATATCATCTTCTACTAGTAAAACTGACTTAAATTACTGCTTTTCTAGCCGAAATAAAAACTTTAGTCATAGAATTTCTTTAAATAAAGAGCAGCAGGGTAGGTTTAACTATTTCATAAATAAAATCCTAGCCTCTGAAGGTTTTGGAAACGATATAATTGAATATGCTACATTTTTAGAATTAATGACTTTTATTAATAAAATTTATATAAGTAATGAAAAGCCACTGTCTGAAGAATACTCCTACAAATATAATCAACAAGTAGATGAAATAATAGAATATATAAATGCAAATATAACTGAGCCAATTACAATTGAGCATTTGGCAAGTAATTTTTATTTAAGCACATCTTATATTTGTAGAATATTTAAATCTGCAACTGGTACAACAATTAATAAATATATATCCGGAAGAAGGATTTCTATAGCAAAATCCATGCTAGCTAATGGTGAAAATGTCAATGATGTTTGTGAAAAATGTGGTTTTAATGACTACAGCAATTTTCTTAAAACATTCAAAAAAGCTGTTGGTTTTTCACCTAAAAAGTATTCAACTTTTAGTACAAGCTAATAAATTGTAATTAATTAATAATACCAAAAATGGAAAATTTCCCACCCCTGAGGTGAAAAATTTTCCATTTTTTATTTTATACTTTTATTTAGTTTCTTGTCATATATTTTTTAAATAATATATCTGCAATTTCTGGGTTAGTTTCTTTTAATTCATTAAGGTAAACAAATGCACTTCCTTTATAATCTTTTTCTTCTCCAAGCAAAATTACTTCATAACAACTTCTTAATATGTTTACTATACAATTTTCGAAATGATTTTCTTTGCAACTTTTACAAGTCTTTAAGATATCTACTACTCCATCCATTATATATTCTTTGTCATATATTCTTGTATCTGTTATAGGAATATTATAGTAGCCATCTACAACATATGTTACTTTATTAATCATGCATTTTTTTATACATTCAGTCCCATACCCAACTAGACATGTTTCTCTTTCGCAAACTCCACATTCATTTTCAGAAAGACAACAAGGACTAAGCTTGTCCACCAATCTACTAAAATTTATTTCTTTAAATGCAACTCCCATTTTTATCCTCCACTTACTTAAACTTAAACATTAAAAATTTAATTCTAAATTAAATTATATCATTTATCTATAAAATAATGTAAGATTTTTCTTAATCTTGTTTGCTTTATTCTTGTTTTTATATAATATATATTTTTAACTTACAATTTAAATAATTTGTGAAATTATTTATTCACTAACCTTTTTATTTTAATTTTTGAAAAAATGCTCAACATATTTGATATGCCAAGCATCTTATTATTTATATCCCATCTCATTATACTTTTTATTAAATTATCTTTTTTATTAATGTAGAAATATTTTCAATTATGCTATTTCTTCTATCTTTTGATGATTTATATGCATCTCTTCTAAGTTGAGTTGAGTTTAATCCTTCATCTTTGCAATATTGTTCAAGTTCTACAGTATTTTTTTCACTATTAATGTTAGTACTATTATTAAATTCTCCGATAGTGTACATATATAATTCCTCCAATTCTTATTATTTCTCCTACTTTCTTATTATTTTCTCTAATTTTGATAAACATATTCATAATAACATCCTCCTTTAATTTATTTTTTATATTAAAAATGACCCTAGTTTTCCCAGGGCCATTAAAATATCACGTTCATTAATAAATAAATGCATAAAAAAACCATGAGAATAATAACTCATGGCGATATACTTAATTGATAAATTAAAATTAAAAAATTATAAAATATCTCCGCTGGCAGAGCTACTAATTAAAAACAATCTATATTCAATTTTATTTTTGTTGCATATTAAATTCATAGACATAACTCTACCTCCTTATTTATATTTATTTAATATTCTCCATATTTAATTAATTATTTTACTACTTTATTATTATATACCATTATCCACATTTTGTAAACAAATAAATGTAAAAAAATATAATTTAAGTATTTTTAACTTGTTTTGTATATAAAAATTTCTAAGTCTAAAGCCATATGTATATCAAATGGCTCTAATTCAAATAATGATTTATTTATTTCACCTGTTATTTTATCTCCTAAAGCAAAGTAAAAATCTATAGTATTTTTAAATGGAATTGCTGATATATATATATAACTTTTTTGCTCCTAGTTTTATAGCAGCTTTACATACTAAATTTACTAACATTTTTCCTATTCCCTGTTTACGATAATTGGTACTTATATATAGCATATCTAGTTTAAGTTGATCTAATTTTTCGCCAATTAATTTACTTTCTAATGCAACAAGTCCAACTATCTTACCATTATCAAAAGCTACATATATTTTTCCAGCTCTTTTTTGTATATTAATAAGTCTGTCAATATATTCATTTAGTTCTTTTAAATTCCATTATTCTATATTATAGTATTCATCTACTAATTCCGTCTTTTTATTTATATAATAATAAACTTCATTTACTATCTTTTTCCTATCAATATCTTTTAGTAAATCTAGTTCTGATTTATTAAATTGTCTATATATCAAAAGCCCACCCCCAACTCCTACTATATTATTGGTATATTCAAATATTTTATAAAATTCATATTTATGTTATTTTTAATTTTATAGTTATATTAAGCATATGTGTTTTTCAATTTCTTTTAAATTTTCCCTACTTGTCCAATCCGATTCGTTGTTGATAGATTCAATTAATGCTTTTTCCCAAGGTTCTAATTCTGATGAACCCTTCTTGCTTAAAAATCCTTTTAACATTCCAATTAGTAATTTATCTTTAAAAGTCATAACTTTCAAATTAAACATTCCTCTTAGATAAAACAATTTAATGCTTACTAAGTCTCCAGTTAAGTTATGTTTCTTTAACTCATTATAAGCTTTTTCATCATATGGTGATGCTCCAACTGCAAATACTATTATTTTTTTATCTTTTAATTTATTATAATTCTTTTTAATTATCGATAACCCCGAGATTCCAGAAGCATAAATTCCTCCACCATAAATAATAATCTCATACTTTTGAAGATTTTCTATTTTACATTTTTCTTGTGAATATAAATCTGCTTTTATATCTTCTGCTAACCATTCTGCATATTTTTTTGTTGCTCCATATTTACTTTTATACACAACTGCTACTTTTGACACATTCTCATCTCCCATAACCATAATTATTTTTATACCTACATAATTAATCTATTACTTTAAAATACTTCTATATTAGACGATATATCCATTTTCAATAAACCCTCTATACTTTATTTGGCAAATTGATTATTATTGTAATATTTCAACTATAGACATAGTAGAAATTATACAACCTATAATAACTAAAAGTATCCCCACATTTTTATTTCTTTTTCTAACGGGATTAGAATTAATTCTATTTGCTAGTTCAATTTGGCTTATTCCTGAAAACAATTGACTTAATCCCAATATTACTATTACAAAATTAAGATTTATATATCCTAAAAAATATATTGATATTGATATAAGAGTTATTGTAGAAAAAATAATAGCTAGTATTGACCAAGTTTTATTCTTTATTTCCATATGTATATTCCTTTCTTAAATAAAAAAATGTATTTTATATTATTATACACAAGTTATAATGTTAATTAAATATCATTTCCCATATATTAGAAAAATTAATTCATAAAAACTTATTCTTCATAAAAATAAAAAATTCCTTTGGAGTCCTTTAATAATTTATTTTAAGTAAATTATTTAACTAGTTTACAGCTTTAAATATAATCATAAGTTAACTAACTTCATAATATATTATTCATTTCTACTTATGTAATATGTGAATATAAATCCTAATATTCCAAGAAGTATTCCTATTGCACTACTTAATCCGTCAACTCCTGGAAATACTGAAAATACTGAACCTAATATAAAGCCAAATATTAATATATATGTTTGCTCAGGATATTTTAATAATAAGATTTCAATTATTTTAGCTGTTGCTAATGTACCAACAATTCCACCAATTGCTATTGGTATTAAAACTGGAATATTCATTTGAACAACTGCTGTTATGACTGTATTATATAACCCCAAAACATATAGCATAAATGATCCGCTTATTCCTGGTAATATAAGCGCTACTGCTACTACTACCCCACCAACAAAAAGCCATAAAAAGTTACCTATAGTTAATGATGTAATTATTGATGATGCATCATTATTTGGTGTTCCCATCATTAAAACTATTAATATACCAACTACTAAATATAAAATACTACTTTTTTTCAACCCCTTTACAGTTGCTTTTTTAAACATAAGTGGAGCTCCGCCTAATATAACACCAATAAATAAATATCCAACTGGTATAGGATAGTTATCAAATAAGGTTTTCACTATATTGCTAAATAAGAATATTCCTACTACTGCACCCATTCCAACTTGTAATAATATCTTATATTGATTTTTAAAATCACTTAAAATATTATTAACTGAATGTAATAACTTATCATATATCCCAAGAATCATTGCTATAGTTCCTCCACTGACACCTGGAACTATTTGAGATATACTAATTGCTACTCCTTTAAAAAAATTCTTTAAAAATTCCATTTTTTCACCTCTACGATATTATTTATATTGTGTTGTTTTCATACTATCATACTATTTATTACTATGTCAAAATTCTAAGATTTATTTAATATAGCTATTAAAATAGTAGTTTTAGCTTACCTATTTATAGTATTTATAACATAGTAATTTTAACATTAATATTAGAAATATCCCTGCATGAAATTCTAAAGATTTTCCAAAAATAAGCTAAAGAGTTTTAATTTTAATATACATTTTATATGCTTTCATAAATTTAAGATATTCTATAAAACTTTTATTATTGAAACTTAATGTTATAATAGGATTTAGTTGTAACATTATTGATAAAGGACTGATGCATATTGATAAAATTAATACAATTTTTAAAAGACTACAAAAAAGAATCTATACTAGGCCCTATTTTTAAATTAATAGAAGCCATCTTGGAGTTATTTATTCCAATAGTTATGGCCAAAATTATTGATGTAGGTGTAAAAAATAAAGATATGATTTATATCTTTAAAATGGGTGGAATACTTATATTGCTTGGAATTACTGGACTTATCTTTGCCTTGGTTTGTCAATATTATGCTTCCAAGGCTTCTCAAGGTGTAGGTACCGCTATTAGAAGTTCCTTATTTAGTAAGATTAATACATTTTCTCATAGCGAAATTGATAAAATTGGTACTCCAACATTAATTACTCGTATAACAAATGATGTAAATCAAATACAAAATGGAGTTGCTATGATGATAAGACTGGGGTCTAGAGCTCCATTTATAATAATTGGATCAACTATAATGGCTTTGGCATTAGATTTAAAATTATCTTTGATTTTTTTAATTACTATACCACTTATTACTCTTACTATTTACTTCGTAATGAGCAAATCTCTTCCTTTATATAAAATAATACAAAATAAATTAGATACTATTTCCTTAATAACTAGAGAAAATCTTGAGGGTACAAGAGTTATTAAAGCTTTTTCAAATGAAGAAAATGAAAAGTTAAGATTTAAAAATGCTAGTAATGATTTAAGTGATATATCTATTAACGTTGGAAAAGTCTCTGCTCTTCTTAATCCACTTACATATATAATTATGAATTTATCTATTGTTGCTATCCTATGGTTTGGTGGTATAAAAGTAAATTCTGGCTCATTAACTCAAGGTGAAACAATAGCATTTGTAAATTATATAACTCAAATTCTTCTTACATTAATAGTTTTTGCTCAATTAATAGTTATATTAACTAAAGCATCAACTTCTGCTAATAGGGTAAGTGAAATACTTGAAATTGAATCTACAATAACAGAAAATAATATTATTAAACTTAATAATATCACCACTAATCCATTTATAGAGTTTAAAAATGTTTGCTTTTCATATACTAACTCTAATGAATATTCATTAAGCAATATATCTTTTACTATTAATAAAAATGAAACCATTGGGATTATAGGAGGCACTGGTTCAGGAAAATCAACTCTTATTAATTTAATTCCAAGATTTTATGACTCATCAAAGGGACAAGTACTTGTAAATGGAATTGATGTTAAAAATTATTCACTAAAATCTCTTAGGAATTTAATAGGAATAGTACCTCAAAAAGCTGTATTATTTACAGGTACTTTATTAGAAAACTTAAAATGGGGAAAAGAAGATGTAACTTTAAGTGAAATTGAAGCTGCCTTAGAAATTTCTCAGTCATCATCTTTTGTACAATCCTTACCAAAACAATATGATACTCCTATACTTCAAGGAGGTAAAAATTTGTCTGGTGGACAAAAGCAAAGACTTACAATTGCCAGAGCTTTAGTTTCTAATCCTGAAATACTTATATTAGATGATAGCTCAAGTGCATTAGATTTCACTACAGATGCTAATCTTAGAAAAGCTTTAAAAGAAAAAGTCAAAGATACTACAGTAATAATGGTTTCTCAAAGAGCTAGCAGTATTAAAAATGCAGATAAAATAATAGTTCTAGATAATGGTGAAATAGCTGGTATTGGCAGTCATGATTATCTAATTGAAAATTGTGAAGTATATAAAGAAATTTATTCTTCTCAATTAAAAAATTAGGAGGTGACTGATACATGAATCTTCCATTACTAAAAAGGATCTTGAAATATACAAAACCATATAATAAATATACAATTCTAGCTTTTTTTACTGCAGTAATTAACATAACTCTTACACTTTTTACTCCAATAATTATAGGAGAAGGAATAGACTTATTAATAGGGCCAGGAAATGTTAACTTTTCAAAATTATTTAAAATATTAATTCTCCTTTCAATAACAGTTATATTTTCGCCAATTCTTCAACTTATTATGACTAGATGTACTAATATTGTGAGTTATAAAACTATTAAAGATTTAAGAATTGATGTTTTTAATAAACTAAATTCCTTGCCATTAAAGTATATAGATAGTACTTCTCATGGAAATATAATGAATGGAGTAATTAATGATATAGAAATTGTGTCTGACGGACTTCTTCAAGGATTTTCACAACTTTTTACTGGAGTAATAACTATAATTGGAACTTTAATATTTATGCTTTCAATAAATATTAAAATTACTTTAATAGTTGTTATAATAACTCCTTTATCTCTATTTACAGCTTCTACAATAGCTAAGCATTGTCATTCTATGTTTAGAAAGCAATCCCAAGTCCGAGGCGAATTAAGTGGATATGTTGAAGAAATGATAGGAAATCAAAAGATAGTTAAAGCCTTTTCCTTTGAAGATAGATCTAAACAAGCTTTTGAAGATATAAATAAGAAATTATATACCTATGGCCAAAAAGCTCAATTTTATTCTGCACTAACCAATCCTTGCACAAGATTTGTTAATGGACTAGTTTATGCAACCGTAGGAATAATTGGTGCTATTAGTGCTATTAATGGTACTATAAGCATAGGTCAGCTTTCTTCATTTTTAAGTTATGCTAATCAATATACTAAGCCATTTAATGAAATATCAGGAGTTATAACAGAACTTCAAGCTGCATTTACATCTGCAAGTAGAGTATTTAAAATTCTAGATGAAAAAGAAGAAACTTCAGATTCTAAGGATTCTATTACCTTAAATACTTGTGAAGGATATATAGATATAAATGATGTTTCATTTTCATATAGCGCAGATAAAAGTTTAATTGAAAATTTTAATTTAAAAGTTAAACCTGGATCTAAAATTGCAATAGTTGGTCCAACTGGTTGTGGTAAAACAACGCTAATTAATTTACTTATGAGATTCTATAATATAAATTCTGGAGAAATAAAAATAGATGGTATTAATATAGATAATGTAACTAGAAGTAGTACAAGAGGTTTATATGGTATGGTCCTTCAAGACACTTGGCTATATTCTGGTACAGTTAAGGAAAACATAGCTTATGGCAAGCCCGATGCTTCCTTACAAGAAATAATATCTGCTGCAAAAAATGCTCATGCCCATAAATTTATAATGAATTTACCTAAAGGTTATGATACTGTACTTACAGATGATAGTTCCCTATCTCAAGGACAAAAGCAACTGCTATGTATTGCTAGAATTATGTTATCTAAACCGCCAATGCTTATATTAGATGAAGCAACTAGCAGTATAGATACACGTACAGAAATTTATATTCAAAAAGCTTTTAATAAATTAATGGAAGGTAGAACAACCTTTATTGTAGCTCATAGGCTTTCAACTATTCGTGAAGCTGATTTAATCTTAGTTATGAATAATGGTAAAGTTATAGAACAAGGGAATCATACTGAACTATTAAATAAAGGTGGTTTTTATGCTAACCTATATAATAGTCAATTTGCTTTAGCATAAAAATTTTATAAGGATATACTAATAATTCTCTATTAAAAGGCTTATTAGTATATCCTTAAATTTGTAGTAATAGTAGTATATATTTTTATTTTTTAAATTTATTTAATATCTTAATCTTAAGGTCAATTTCAATATCTTCAGCAAATATTTATATTCTATTTATTTTGTTAAATGAATCTTTTGGTATTCCATCTGCTTTTAAATATTTACAGAACTTATCTAAGGCTTCTTTTACAGAATCTATGCAATCATTAGTAACTTCAAAATTATCTTCCCACCACCAATTTTTTATTACTAATGGCTTATTCCCTCTATGAAGTTCTGGTTCAAATCTTGCTACAATTCTATCTCCATATAAAACTGGCAAAACATAATATCCATATTTTCTTTTGTCTATTGGCTTATATACTTCCCAAGTATACTCAAAATCAAAAATATCTCTAGTTAACTTCCTATCCCAAATTAAATTATCTAATGGGGCTAAAAATTTTACATTACTTCTATTAATTGAAGTAGAATAATTTAAAATTGATATATCTTCTTTCCTTAAATAGAATGTTTCTTTTAAATTTTCTACTCTAATAAGTACTAATTCTCCTTCATCTACTAATCCATTTAATACTCTTTGTCTTAAAGTTTTGTTAGAAATATAATTACCTAGCCAACCTTCTCCACTTCTATCCCAGTAAGCTCCTATGCTACCTATTCTTCTTTTAACATACCATTTATAGAACTCTTCATCATTTTGAAATGGCTCTGACTCATATAATATTTCAGAAGGTAATAATCTTTCAATTAAATCATATTTCTTTTGAGTATTCTTCTTTTCCTTGACTCCAAGCTCTCCACTATTCCACATATAATCCATTGTAGCACTTGAGAGCTTTCCATGTCCCCATCTTCCTTTTTCTACAGAACCTAAATCAATTTCTGATGGGATAGTGGAACCATTTTTTTGTATTAATTCTTTTACAGGTTCAACGTAGTTTATTGCATCAAGTGAGTTCCTATTCTTTAATACATTTTCAACTTCTTTTTTTCTTTCATCTCTTACTCTCTTAAAATATGGCCAATCTTTAACAGAATATATAGCCATCATTTTATCCCATCCATCTATTAATTCTCTTTTATTATAAAGTAAATCCTCTAACATTACAGGATCATAATCTTCTATTCTTGATTGAATAACTAAATCTGCATTCCTTCCTACAACATTTAGCGGATCATATTGAATGCATCCAACTCGCTCTATAAACTTTTTAATTCCCTCTTCCCCAATAAAGGTATTATTAGTGTATAATCCTTGATATACTACTAGGAATCTTCTTAATTCTTCCTTTGATATATTAATTACTTGCATATTTTTACCTCTCAAAAATTTTATTCTTATCTAATTTTACATTTATATAATAATGATTCAGTTTACATTTTGTAATTAAATTAATTTCATAACACTACATTTTAAACCTCTTTTTTATAAATATAGTTTAACATATTTTTACATAGTTTGTTTAAGTTGTTACAAAGTTATTAAATTCATCTATTATTTTTGTATATTTTGTACACATTTAGATATTTTTTATATATTTATTGCATTAAATTTCTACTAATTCTATAATTGTTATTTGTATTAAAAACTCAAATTTATTTTCTAAATTTGAAATAATATTGATAATAACTTTTTATAATGTTATTATTGAGAAAGTTTTTATAATGTTAGATTATTTTATATGTGTAAATTTATTATGGATTTTATATAAATGGAGGGCTATTTATGACAAAAGATATGACAACAGGAAATCCTGTAAAACTAATTTTAACATTTTCTATTCCTTTACTTATAGGTAATATATTTCAACAATTTTATAGTATGGCTGATACTATAATAGTTGGTAAATTCCTTGGTGTTAACGCATTAGCAGCTGTAGGCTCTACCGGTGCTATGGCTTTTTTAGT
Organism: Clostridium sp. C8; assembly: GCF_001010885.1. Taxonomy (NCBI): domain Bacteria; kingdom Bacillati; phylum Bacillota; class Clostridia; order Eubacteriales; family Clostridiaceae; genus Clostridium; species Clostridium sp. C8. The sequence continues at coordinate 296,776 of NZ_LBMX01000082.1, forward strand.
TAATGGATTTGTTATTGGATTAACAGGTGGTTTTTCTGTTTTAGTTGCACAAAGATTTGGAGCTAATGACGAAGAAGGTGTAAAAAAAGCCTTTGCAAGTTCCTTAATTTTATCAATAATTATGACTATTATAGTTACTTTTATAAGTATGATTTCTGCAAAACCTTTACTTGAACTTATGAATACACCAGCTGATATTATTAATGATTCCTTGTCTTATATCATTATTATTTATGCTGGTAATGTTGCAATAATATTTTATAACATGCTGTCAAGTATATTAAGAGCTCTTGGAGATAGTAAAACTCCTCTATACTTTTTAATTATTGCTTCAATACTAAATGTAGTTTTAGATATTGTGTTTATCTTTAATTTTTCAATGGGTGTAGCTGGAGCTGCTTATGCTACTATTATTTCTCAATCAATATCTGCAATATTATGTGCAATATATATAGTAAAGAAGTTTCCTATATTAAAATTAAAAAAACATCACTGGAAACTAAGAAAAAACTATGTTCAAAAACAATTGAGAATTGGTGTTCCAATGGCACTTCAATTTTCTATAACTGCTGCTGGAGCTATGGTACTTCAAGGTGCTCTTAATAACTTTGGTTCTAAAATAATAGCTTCATATACTGCTGCTTCTAAAGTTCAACAGCTTGTTATGCAGCCTGCTGTTACCTTTGGAGTTGCAATGGCTACTTATTCTGGGCAAAATCTTGGTGCTGGGAGAATAGATCGTATAAAAGAAGGGGTTAAAAAATGTACTATTATTAGTATTATTGTAAGTATAGTCTCAACAATTGTAGTAATATCATTTGGCGGTGCCTTTACAAAATTATTTATAGACGGAAATGATTTAGAAGTAATATCATATGCAAGGCATTATTTAAATACAGTTTCTATATTTTATATTCCACTAGGATTAATTTTTATATATAGAAATACTCTTCAAGGAATTGGTGATAGTTTTGTTCCTATGATGGCTGGAGTTGCTGAAATGATAGCTAGAACTGTAGTTGCATTTACATTACCAAGATTAATAGACTTTACTGGAATTGCTTTAGCTGACCCTGCTGCTTGGTTTGCTGCTGCTATTCCTCTTGGAATCACTTACTTTAAAAGAATTAATGTACTTCTAAAAGAAAAACAATTAGCAGCATAATGAAAAATTAGAAATATATAAGTTTCCTTATTTCTTTATTTAACATTAAGACAAACTTCATTATTACTAATTAAATAGAAGTTAAAAAGGAAATTATAAAAGTTACTACTAAATAATACTTTTTATAATTTCCTTTTTATTAATTGTCATCTTCAATATCTCTTAGCATTTCTATGTGAGGAATATCATCCTCTAAATATACGTTAGAAACATCTTCAAATCCTAAACTCTTATAAAAGTCTTTTATATACACTTGTGCTGATATTCTAATTTTACTTTTACCATAAATATCATTTATATATTCAATTGCTTTTTCCATTGCTTTTTTCCCTAAGTCTTTTCCCCTATGGATTTTATTTACTACTACACGACCAATAGATATTTCATCATAAGAAATTCCTTTATCTAGTATTCTTAAATAAGCTAAAACTTCATTATTTTCTATAGCAAATAAATGATATGAACTTAAATCTTTTCCATCACAGTCTTGATAAATACATTCTTGTTCCACAACAAACACTTTATTTCTTAATTCTAGAATACTATAGAGTTCCCTTATGGTTAAATCATCAAATCTTTTTATTTTCCACTCCATCTTTATTCCCCCTAAAGGATATATAAAAGCAAAATTTAATTAAAAATTAAAACCATTAAATCCCCAATTTTCTACTTCTTCATATTTAATATATATTGCATTTTGAGGAATGTTTAATTCTAACTCGTATAATTCACAAATTTCTTTAGTCACTTTATCTAAAGATTCTTTTGAAGCTTTACCAAAAATTTTAACTTCTATAAATGCTCCATAATTTAATTCCTTACCTTGAAAATATAGTGAATATTCATCTTGAAATCCTATCATAAGATAATTTTCACTTTTTCCTGGAATATTTTTTATTATATTTGCTAATTTAGCTTTTAATATATCTTTTTTTTCTTTATTTAACTTTACAGTTACTTTAGAATCTATAAATGGCAATCTTATCCCCTCCATACTTCTTATCTACAATCTATTAATTAGATAATTATAAATCTAAATATAAAAACTGTAAATAGTTGTATTAATTATATATATCATAGCACAAAATTAATATTTCCTACCTTTAATATTATTATTACATTAATTAATACTTATTTAATATCATATTTTCTTTTTTTGCATATAATATCTAAAAGTAATTATTATAGAGTGGTAATATGAAATACTTATTAGAAATTCAAGATTGTAAACTTTTAGGATCTGGAGCTGAAGGCTCTGTATACTTGACCCCTGAAGGATATGCTCTTAAAACATTTAAAAACATAAAATCTGCTAAGAATGAAGAAGAAATCCTTAGAAAAACCTTAGATAGCCCTTTTTTCCCTAAGCCTATATTAAGGATAAGTAATATTTTAATAAGAGACTATGTAAGTGGTGATAATCTCTTTGAATATATTTCAAAACACGGCTTACCATATAATCTATCAGTAGAAATAATCGATCTTATTGAAGATTTAAAAAGATTAAAGTTTAAAAGAATTAATATAAGAAATGCTCATATATTTGTAGATTCAAAGGGTAAAATTATGATAATAGATCCAAGAAAACCTTATTCAAAAATAACTCCATATCCTAAAGATATAATTAAAATATTAGTCAAGCTTCACTTGTTTGATAAGTTTTTAAAGGATGTTCTAAAATATAAACCACATTTAATCTCTTATTGGACATCTGCTTATAATTATCTTGCCTCTCCAAGAAAAAGAAGAATTTATCGATATGGCTAATTAAAAATAATTATAAAAAATAAGGTTGGAATCATATTGTTTATAATTCCAGCCTTATTATAGTAAAATATTTTTCTATATTTATGTAAAATTATTTCTAACTTTTATATAATTCCAATATATCTTAATAAGAGTAAAGTGTACTATAATTTAAAGCAATCATTATTTGAGGATTTTCTGATGGATTTATCCATTGTAGAATTTCCTTCATTTTATTTAATTCTACAGCTACACACCCCCATGTAGGAATTCCAACATCTACATGTAAGAATATTGCAGAGCTTTTTCCTGGAATTACAGGCCATCTATTATAGTCTATTACTAATGAATATTTATATGCATTACTATGCTCTATTAAATGCTCTGCTGAATTCCATCTTCCATTTGCAGAGCCAAACTGCATTGTATTATAGTAAGATGAACTTTCATCATCTACCCAATATTCAGACCCATCTAGTACTCTATATGGAATCTTACTTCCTGGATTCTGTGCTACTCCAAATGCTTCTGTTAAACTATATACTCCAGTTGGGGTGCATAAGTCCATTTCATATACTTCACTTGCATTCTTCATTCCATTTTCACCTAATCTTGCAAACATACTGTCATATTCATACCAATTACCATTACTATCTTTCTGCCATAAAACTAACTCCGCTGTACTTCCCCCTGTACTTACAACAGAAATTATTTGATTTGAGCTTTTTGCTACAGATGTATTAGCAATTTTAGGATTATTATTGTTTTGAGTTTGTGTACTATTGTTACTATTAGTTATTTCATTATTATTATTTTCTAAAACTGTAGAATCATTTTCCTCATTTTTTTCTTTCTCAACAGCTTTTTTCCCTAAATCTTCTTTTATCTTTTCTTCTTCTAGTTTTTTATCTTCTTCATCTTTAATTCTTTTTTCCACTGATGATTTTAAATTACTTAATTGAGTTATAATATCATTTGCTCCATTTAAATTCTTATTAGCTATGTTTCCATTAAAATTTTCTTTTAGATGGTTATATACATTTTCTTCATTACTATTCATATTAATAATTTCAATATCATCAAATTCTTTAATTATTTCTTCTATTTGCACTTTTAATTTTCTATCATTATTTGCTTTCACAATATAAATACTACTACTTATTAAAATAATAATAGATATAAGAAAAATTATTATTGCTTTTATCTTTTTTTTGTTTCTCATTTTTCCCCATCCTATAAACTATTATAAATAATATAAAAATTTATTCATTAAACTATGCACTGTGTCCTTAAATATATAGTACCTTTTTTTGAAAAATAAATAAACGGTAATTTATTACAAATATCTACTAATAAAATTTATTGACTTTTTAATTATTTTTATATAAACTTTACTTATAAATTAAATAATTTAAGTGCTAGGGGTGCCTTTTGGCTGAGAAATGATTAATCATTAACCCTCTTTACCTGATCTGGATAATACCAGCGTAGGAAAGTCACAATGTATTTTGTAGAATTAATTTTTTATTAAGCTATATAGATACCTCCTAGCATATTTTAGGAGGTATTTTTTATGAATAATTTTATTAACACAATAAAAGAAAGTTTTATTGAAATTTTTAAAAGCCCACTTTCTTTGGCAACTTTAATAGGAATAATAATTTTAATATTAGCTCTTATAAAGTTTAAAAGGATTAAGCTGGATGCTAAAATAATGTCTAGAATAGGTATAGCTTTAGCACTAGCTACAATACTTCATCTTATAAAAATAGTAGACTTGCCTAATGGCGCAGGAAGTATAAATTTAGGAAGTATGGTACCAATTTTAATAATTTCCTTTATTTATGGACCTGAAATTGGTATGCTTGCTGGATTCTTATTTGGAGTTATTTATTTAATCTTAAGTCCTTATATACTTCATCCAATTCAAGTACTATTTGATTATCCTCTTCCTTTCATGGCTATTGGGCTTGCTGGATATTTCAAAAATAAAAAGCTAATTGGAACTTTTATAGGTATGTTTGTAAGATTTATATTTCACTTTATATCAGGTGTTCTATTCTTTGGGCAATTTGCTCCTGATGGATGGTCTCCTTCCCTTTATTCTCTAATTGTTAATGGTTCAGTTGTTGGAGGAAACTTAATTGTAGTTTTAGTTATCATTGCATTACTGCCATTAAATAGAATTATAGAAAAAAGTTCTAGTCTTCATAGTACACAGTTGTAAAATTTTGCGAAGCATTTTTCAGTTCACAAGGCACAATGCACAGTTGTTTTATTTTTTTAGGTAACAAGGAACAGGTATCAGGTAACAAGTACTAGATGTAAACTATAATTAAAAATTAAGAAACATCTACTTCAAGGTAAGCTTAGGGACAGTAGTTAGTTTTGTGCAGCAAAATAACCTAAATTTTTTCATTCTTTCATTTATAAATTGCTTTGCAATTTATATCATAACCTGTTACCTGTTACTTTATTCCAAAAACTGTGAACTGTGAATTGTGCGCTGTGAACTATATAAATTGCTTCGCAATTTAACTCTTATGAGTATAAAATCATAATTGAATATGATTTTAATCTAGGAATTTCTGATGTTTTAACTTTCTTTAATACGTCTATACCTGCCTTATTAGAATCAGCAATTATGCTCCAATCTTCATTTTGGAAATTTGGTATATATTGCTTTATATCATAATTATCTATTGAAGTTCCATTGTACACGACTATTAAATCATTTATGTCTTTTTCTATACTATTAAAATTTTTAAAGTGCCACTTTATTACTCCAGCATTTTCGTCTCCGTTTAAAAATGAGATTTCAATATTGTTTATTTCTTCTCTTGTACTTAATTTAAAAGAATTAAACTTTTTTCTAATATCTATAAGCCCTTTTATATAATTAAATACACTAATATATTTTGCTTTATCCCTCCAAAATATAGCGTTTATATTGTCTGGACTCTTATAGCTGTTATGATCACCATTTTTGGTTCTTAATAACTCTACTCCTCCTTGAATAAATGGGATTCCTTGAGCTGTCAATATTATTGATAAGGCTAGTATATTTCTTCTCACTAAATTATTGTCTAAAATATTTTCTTCTGTTATTTTTCTATAATCCTCAGCTTTTATATTTTGTGTTAAACTTTTTTCTATTTGATCCCAAAGGGTATAATTGTCATGAGCATCTACATAATTTATACTTTCTCTTGGATTAAGTGTCAGCGTATTTATTGATCCTTTTAAGCCCTCTATTATGCTCCAAGCAGTAGCTCCATCATGTGAGTTTCCATTAACAAATCCATTAGAAGGGCTATTATTTCCTCTTATAAAGTCTCTAAATATATCATTAAAAACAGAAAAATCTTCCCCTCTTTGACTACCTTTATGTGCTCCATTTGTAAGAGGTGAATTTCCTCCTTTCCATGGTTCACCATAAATTAATATATTATCATCGATTTCTTTACTTACTTTTATTACTTCTTTAATTGTATCTATATCAATTAATTCCATAAGATCAAACCTTAATCCATCTATATGGTAATTCTTGAGCCAATGTCTTATAGAATCAATTATAAACTTTCTTACCATAGGTCTCTCAGTTGCTATTTCATTACCACACCCTGATCCATTTGTAAATCTTCCTCTATAATCAGTTCTAAAATAGTAAGATGGAACTATATTATCTAACCCTCTAGTTTCTTGCATATGATTGTAAACTACATCCATAATTACTCTTATTCCATTTTTATGAAGTACCTTTATCATTTCTCTAAGCTCTATTATTCTTGAAATTGGATTATATGCATCGCTTGAATAACTTCCTTCTGGAGCATTATAATTTTTAGGATCATACCCCCAATTTCTATTTCCATTTTTATTAGATTTTCTCTCATCAACAGATCCAAAATCAAATATTGGCAACAAATGTACATGGGTTATCCCAAGTTCTTTTAAATGATCAACTCCTGTTTTTATAATAACTTTTCTATTTTTATCTTTATAAGTTGTTCCTTCTTTAGCTAATCCTAAATATTTTCCTCTTATTTTTTTATCTATTCCACTATCATCACTTATAGTAAAATCTCTTACATGAATTTCATATATTATAGAATCTTCCTTTCTTAAAAGCTGTGGTCTTTTATCAAACACCCATCCTAGAGGCATTGATTTAACATTGTTTATATCTATTAAAAATCCTTTTTCTCCATTTATTCCTACCGATACTGCATATGGATCTACTGCATAATTTATTTTTATATATTCTTTTCCTTTTCTATCTATATCTTTAAAATAAATTTCATATAAATAAAATTTATATTCACTACTTTTCCTATCTATATTTACATAATAAGTCCCACTTTTATTATCTTTTTTCATTTCGTATGAAATTTTCGTATTTTCATTAGTATCATACCAATTTTCATATAGACACAAATTTATTTTGAAAGCTGTTGGAGCCCAGATTCTTAGGTGAATTTTTTTTTCATCATATACAATTCCCATATCATTTTCATGATAATAATATTTATCTAAGTATCTTCTCATTGTAACCTTGCATGGAAGAAAGGTGTTATTCGCTCTTATTTCAATTAAATCACTTGGATTTATATCTAAATTTAAATCCATAAACTCTATTTTTTTTGATAATTTATCAATTATATATTTACAATTTTCTTTCTTAATTCCATTTATATAAATATAAAATTTTGTTCCATCTATTGGAGCTTTGGATAAAAAAGCTGTTATATTATCATTATTATCCATTAGTGCTATATCTATTTTAGGCTTTATATATTCAATCACATCTTCTAAATTTGTTATAAGTTTGTTTTCACCATAAATAATATAACAATTTTTAATTGATTCAGGTATTTCAAAGGTTGCTGTTTGCTCTGACCAATCATTTCCCCAGTTGTCTCCCCAAGCTCTTCTTCTTGCAATTATATTTTCTTCTTTAACAAAGGCACATCTTCCAAAATCATTTTTTTCTTCTAATTCTATCGCATAGGACTTCCCATAATTTGAAAAACTCCAGAGATCCCATTTATATCCGTTACCGCAATAATCACCATCACTTTTTATAAAATGTATTAATGTATCTTTTACTTCTTTTAGAATTATTGGGAACTCTCTACATGCTTCTTCACCTGTTATTTTATCTAAACACGTCACTTTAATTGATTTTTTTTCTTTTAAATTTTTACTAATTTTAATTTTATTATTTATTAATGTTATATCTTTTCCTAAATAGTCAATTTTCCAATTAACATCTCTTATTTCTTTTATTCCAAATATAGATTCTTTTAATGCTATTAATTGTATATCTTGTTCTAAATAAAACTCATTACATGATGCTTTTATCTCTAATGAATTGATATTATTAATTTCTTTATTGTATCTTTCTTGTACTTTTAAAGAGTTGTCATTGTTTATATCATTATAATAAATACCCTTATAATCTATCATTTTTTCAACTCCTAAAATTCTTCTATTATATTTTATGCTCATAAATAATTATTGCCCCTGTATGTCTTATTATAGTCACTATATCATTCTATTAATACTTTGAAGTTAACTCTTAAAAGATATTTGAAAATTAATTTCATTTTTTCTAAATAATATTGAAATATAAATTCTTTTGCGTTGCAATATTATTAACTTGTAAACTTTTATATAAAAGTATTATTATTCATTATTTAGGAGATTATTATGATAAAGAAAAAAACTTTGACTTTATTTTTACTAGCTAGTATTTCAAGCCAAGCCTTCACTTGGCAAAACTCATTTGCAATGAACAATGAGTCACCTTTATTTAATTTTAAAACTTATAACTTTGCCACTGGAGAAGTAGAGTACGATGAAAGCACTCCAGTATAACTTTATAAAAATGGATCTCAAGTAACTATTCCAGATGAGTTTGTTAATCCAAAAGAGCAATTTAGAACTGCCTGGTTATCCACTGTGGTAAATATTGATATTTCTGATGTTACAAGTGATCCAAATTTATCTGCTGAAGAAGAATTTAAAACTGAACTTTCTTCAATTCTAAATAAATTTGAAGAATTGAATTTAAATGCTGTTACTTTTCAAGTAAGTCCTATGCTTGATGCTTAGTATCCATCAGATATTGCTCCATGGTATCAATATCTTCATAAGGGTGGAAGTAGTTATACATTCTAAGGCAAGGATCCTGTTTTTAATGGATTTGACCCATTAGAGTGGTTAATATCTGAAACTCATAAAAGAGGTATGGAATTCCATGCTTGGTTTAACCCATATAGAGTCACAAACAATGTTGATAAAAGATCTATTACTGAAAAGTTAAACGAACTTGCAGAAAATAACGTTGCTAGAAATAACCCTGCTTTAGTTTATGAATTTCAAAATAAGCTATTTTTAGATCCAGGTAAACCAGAAGTTATTGACTATGTTGTTTCAAGAATAGAGGAAGTTGCAACAAAATATGATGTTGATGCAATTCATTTTGATGATTATTTTTATCCATATAAGTATACTGATAATGGTAAAGATATCTTTTTCTATGCACAAGATTTAGATAAGCAAACTTTCCTAGATTATAATAGGGGATTTGGGGAATACACTGTTGAAAATGCTGCTAAGTGGAGAGAAAATAATATAGATCTTTTAATTAATGCAGTAAAAAATAAAGTTACTACTATCAATATGAATGAAAATAGATCTATACAATTTGGTATTTCGCCATTTGGAATATGGGGACATGCAGAAAATTATTCTGAGGGTTCTAATACACCAGTTGGATCCACATCAAGTCTAAGAGATCAATTTGCTAACACAAGAAAATGGGTAAAAGAAGGATTAGTTGACTATTTAACGCCTCAGATTTATTGGGCTTTTAATACTGCTGCTGCCCCATATGGTGAATTACTTAAATGGTGGGATGATCAATTTAAAGGAGTTAGCAATTCTCATCTTTACATTGGACACCCTAATTATAAATATATAGATGCGTCTTGGGATAATAATTTTAAAAATCCATATGAAATAGCTAATCAATTAAGATTTAATCAAAAATTTGAAAACGTTAAAGGAAGTGCTTTCTTTTCTTTTGATAAACTTCTACCTAAGACTGTTGTAACTTCTGGTGATAAATTTGATATATTAAATCATGCTAATAAAATTTTACAAACTAGCTATTTAAACTTACCTGCCAATGTTCCTGGAAAGCCTTGGCTTGATAAAATAGAAACTCTTCCTGTTACTAACGCAAAATATGAAATTAAAGATAATACAATTAAGCTAAGCTGGGATGATAGTAATAGTGATAGTAAATTTTATTGTATTTACAGACAAGAAGGAAATTTAGATACAGTTGATATAACCAATCCTAGGAATTTAGTTGCTCGTTTCGGAGTAAAATCTGGTAGAGAGTTTATTGATACTAATATAGATTCTACTAAAACTTATACTTATGCAGTTACAGTAATAGATAATGCTTCTGTAGAAAATGACGCTAAAATATTTAATAAAGAAACCTTAGATAATGAAGCTGCTGCGCTTCCTGTTATAGAAGCAATTAATAAAATTCCATCTTTAGATAAACTCACATTAGATGATGAATCAATTGTTACTGCTGCTAGATCATTGGTTAAAGCTTTAAACAATGATTTATATGTTACTAATTTAAATGTATTAATTTCTGCTGAAAATAAAATAGAAGAGCTTAAGATAGAAAAAATTAAGCAAGAACAAATATTAAAGGAAAATGCTGCTATTTCTGCAATAGACAAGCTTCCAACTTTAGAAACTTTAACTTTAAAGGATGAAGATGTTATTAAAGCTGCAAGAAATTTAGTTACTATTGCAAATAATGATTCAGCAATAACTAACTTAGACAAGCTTATAAAAGCTGAGGCCAAAATAAAAGAATTAAAAGAAAATTCTACTAAAAATCCTGTTGAAGAAAAAAATAATAATGGTAATAAACTTCCTACTACAGGAGGAAAAAATTCTTCAATATTATTGAGCTTTGCATCAATGCTTACTATAGCTGGGGTAAGCTTATTTAAAAAGAAATAGCTATAATTACAAAGGACAAGTTTTACTTGTCCTTTGTTAAAATAACTAATTAAATAACGTGAACTTACCTATTGGAAATACTATTTCAACTTGCGTTCCTACATTACTCTGTGATTCTAATTTAATACCTAATCCTAATTTTTCACACAAGCTTTTGCATAAATATAAGCCTATACCAGTTGACTTACCAAATATCCTGCCATTTTCTCCTGTAAATCCTTTTTCAAATACTCTATTTATATCCCTTTTATTTATTCCAATTCCATTATCTTGTATTATTAAAGAATTACTATTTACATTAGCCTTAGTATATATTCTTATTTCTCCTTTTCCCTTTTGTGTATATTTTATTGAATTTCCTATAATTTGATTTATAATAAAACTTACCCATTTTATATCACTAAAAATCATTATATCTATTTCATTAAGCTTCAAAGCTATTTTTTTATTTATAAAATCCTTAGAGTTATTTTTTATTGCTATTTTAACAGCTTCTGATAAATTAAATTCTTTTATAATATAATCCTTACTTATATCTTCGCTTTTTGAATAGTATAGTACTTGTTCTATATATCCTTCTATCTTTTTTATCTGATAAGATATTTTAGATGAATTTTCACTTTCTCCATTTTCTAATATTAATTTAGTTGAAGCAATTGGAGTTTTTATTTCATGAACCCAAGTTTCTATGTATTCTCTATATTCTGCTTGCTTTTCCTTATAGTATTTAACATTCTCGTTCATATTTTTATTTGTTTCTTTTAAAGCATCATAAACTATTTTTCCCTCTAAAAATTCAGGCTCTTCAATTACTTCTGGGAGTAAGTACTTTTTATCTAAATTTTCTAATACAGAAATCATATTTTTATAAAAGCTGTTTTGCTTAAAATATTCAGCAAAAATATTTATAAATAACGGTAATATCCATGTTGAAAATATTAGTACAACAAACCAGTTATTTACACCCGCAACAATTAATGTAATTGCTACAATAATAAATAAGAAAATATTTATTATTATTCTAACTTTTCTATCTTTAATATATTCTAATATATTCATGGCATTATATATCCTAATCCTCTTCTAGTTTCTATAATATTACTTAATCCTATTTCTTCAATCTTCTTTCTTAATCTAGTTACATTTACTGATAGGGTATTATCATCCAAAAATAAGTCTGATTGCCATAATGCATCCATTAATGTATCCCTTGAAACAATTTTACCTCTATTTTTTATTAAATATGCTAAAATCCTAAGTTCATTTTTTGTTAATTCTATATTATTAGAGTTATATGATATACTTCCATTTGCAAGATTTAATTTTAAATCCCCATAATTCATTATTTCTTCATTACTATTTTTACCATAACTTCTCTTTAATATTGCAGACACTCTAGCAATTAGTATTTCAGTATTATATGGCTTTGTAATAAAGTCATCTGCCCCCAAATTCATACTCATAAGCTCATCAACTTGACTATCTCTACTTGTAACTACTATTATAGGAACATCTGATTTTTTTCTTACTTCTCTACATATATAATACCCATCATAAAGAGGAAGATTTATATCAAGTAAAATTAAATTTGCATTACTTTTATTAATATATTCAATTATATTTTCAAATGAATCTGGTGCTTCAACTTCATATCCATATCGTTCCAAATATGTCTTAAGCTCCACTCTTATGAACTCTGAATCTTCAACTATAACAATCTTATACATTTTTCACCTCTATAATAAATTTTATTATTACATAATTTATTAATATATTTATTATATACCAAAACTTACTATTTATAATATAATCTTAAATTATTTCCTCCTATAATTTATATACTATACAATATCAAAAAATAGCAACCTTGTTAGGCTGCTATTTTTCCTATTTAACTATATTTTTGCATCCAGTGTATGTCGCATAAAAATATCCTGCATAAACTGATACTAAGGTAAATAAAGTAACAAATGATGATGCCCCTATGCTTGGCTTGTTAAATAATATTATAAAATCATTTATAACTCTAATTCCTACTATTGAATGTACTATGGCTAAAATAAGAGGAATCATAAAGTATATTAAAGTTTGTTTAAATATAGTTTTATTTATCATCTTTTTAGATGCTCCAATTCGCTTAAGTGAACTATATCTTTCCTTACTATCTGCAGCCTCTGATAATTGCTGTAGTGATAGTATTGCAGCACTAGAAATTAAAAATACTATGCCCAAATATATTGTTATAAATAATATTATGGTTGTCATACTTCTATTGCCAGTATAAATTTGATTTCTTGTATAACCTAATATGAAATCAGTATAATCGTCGCTTGTATAATTTTCACTCATAAAATCCATAAATAAGTCAACATATTTTTCTTCATACTTATCTTCTGGATAATTAACATTTAAAATTGACCTTGAAGGGATTAATTCTCCGCTAAAATCATCTGGAACTATAACAGTAAACATATTTCCTGATACTTGGTCAGTATAAAAAGATTCTACTATTAATTCTGAATTTGCTATTTTATACTCTTTATTACTTAAAGTTATAGTTTTTTCATTTTTAATAAACTTATTGATTTCTTTAATTTTATCTACAAACATTGAAGAAATTAAAACTTCATCTTTGTTTAAATATACTTCTTTTTCACCTCTAAGATTTAAAATATTATTATATTCTGATAGCTTTATAAATTCAATTTTATTGTCTCCAAAGGTTCTTACATCTTCTGATTTCTTCATATAATCCTTAAGAATATCCTCTAATTTCTCCTTTGAATTATATTCTGTATATATTACATATCTTTCATCTTCATTAAATTTAAAATTTAATTTATTAAGATTTTCTTCTATATTCTTTGAATTAGATTTTTCATCCAAATACATAAATGCTGATGCCGAAAATGGTGTTGAATCTTTCAAACTATTTTCTAAAGCATTCTTAAAACTAAGACCCGTTGAAAGTGTTGTTATAGTTAAAAATAACATTAATGAAATTACTGTCATAGATACAAAATTAGTATTAATCTTACTGCTTATTTGTCTTAACACAAATATATTAAGCTTTTTAAAATAGATCTTCTTATTTTTTTGAACTATATAAATGCTAAAGCCACCTAAACTTATAAAAAATAGCAATGTTCCTATTATTCCTAATATCAAAGAAAAAACAAACTTACTATCTTCTGGATTTAATCCAGCCTTAATAACTAAGTAATATGCTACTGATAAAATAATTATTGATATTATAAATATTATAATATTTATAATTCAGACTGCTGACAAAGTAT